>JAGVGV010000068.1 GCA_020056895.1 Deltaproteobacteria bacterium | reverse complement strand
GAGCCCATAATGCCGTCCTCCACGTGTTCACCCAATCTCATTCACGACAAAGGTATCGGATGGGCGGCCGATTGACAACGGTCCGGGGTGGGATATGCTAAAAAAGCAAACCCCGCACGCCGGATGGGTGAATCCTTTACATCTGGCGGTGCGTTGACCCTTCCAGTAAAAAACGGCCATTTCAGTCCCTTTAAGGAGGCATCCGATGAAGACGCGCGCGTGGTGGTTGTTGGCGGCCCTGGTCGTGGCCCTGGCCGCCTTTGGTATCGTCAGTTGCGGGAAAATGGTGTATTCCGTACCGGAAACAACGGCAACCGACGGGGCTCCGCCGCCGCCTTCGCCCGAGCCGTCCGTGGCCGCGACCGGCGCGGCGATGCAACCGGCCGATATGCTGAAAACCGCTCAGAAGGCCCCCGGCCCCATGGACCAGGAAGGCAAGCCGGGCCAACCGCCCTTCAACACCGAAGCATACAGCCGGATCCAGGACAATCCCTTCCTGCGGGTGGATCAGAATCCGTTGTCCACTTTTTCCATCGACGTGGATACGGCTTCGTATTCCAACCTCCGGCGGTTTCTCCAAAACGGCCAGAAACCGCCCAAGGACGCCGTCCGCATCGAGGAAATGGTCAATTACTTCGACTATAAATACCAGCCGCCCACGGGTTCGGTTCCCTTTGCCGTGGACGCTCAGGTGGCTTCGGCCCCCTGGAATCCCAAGCACCGGTTGCTCCGGATCGGTCTCAAGGGCAAGGAACTGAAGATCGAAGACCGACCGGCCAGCAACCTGGTGTTTCTGCTGGATGTTTCCGGATCCATGGAAGACCCCAACAAGCTGCCGCTTTTAAAACAGGCCTTCCGGATGCTGGTGCGGCACCTGAACGAAAAAGACAGCGTGGCCATGGTGGTCTACGCTGGCGCCTCCGGGTTGGTGCTCGATTCCACTCCCTGCTCGGCCTCGAACCAGGAAAAAATCCTGGGCGCCCTGGACATGCTCCAGGCCGGCGGGTCCACTCATGGCAGCGCCGGGCTGCAACTGGCGTACGAAACCGCCCAGAAACATTTCATCAAGGGCGGGATCAACCGGGTGCTGTTGGCCACGGATGGCGATTTCAACGTGGGGACCACCAGCGAAGGCGACCTGACCCGGCTGATCGAGGAAAGAGCCAAAAGCGGAATTTTTCTGACCGTTTTGGGCTTTGGCATGGGCAATTACAAGGATTCCACCATGGAACAGTTGGCCGATAAAGGGAACGGCAACTATGCGTATATCGACCACGTGATGGAAGCCCGCAAGGTTCTGGTCCAGCAGATCAGCGGGACCCTGGTGACCATTGCCAAGGACGTGAAGATTCAGGTGGATTTCAATCCGGCCAAGGTGGCCGGATACCGGCTCATCGGGTATGAAAACCGGATGCTCAAGGCCGAAGATTTCGAAGACGACAAAAAGGACGCCGGCGAGATTGGCGCGGGCCATACCGTAACGGCCCTTTATGAGCTGGTACCCGCGGGCGTGGAAGTGCCCGGCGGCAAGGTCACGCCGTCCAAATACCAACAGCCCGGCCAGAAAACGGCGGCCGCGGCCGGAGACGAACTCCTGAGCGTCCGCCTGCGGTACAAAGACCCGGACGGCGACGCCAGCAAGCCCTTGGAAGTGGCGGTCAAGGACGGCGGCCGGACCATCGAACAGATGGACGGCGATTTCAAATTCGCCGCCGCCGTGGCCGAATTCGGCATGCTCCTGAGGGAATCCGAACACAAGGCCGGGGCCACGTACGATCAGGCTCTGGCGCTGGCCAAGGAAGGCAAGGGATCGGATGATTCCGGGTACCGGTCCGAATTCATCCAGTTGGTGGACCTGGCCCGGGTTTTGAAGTAAAACAGCCGCCAGAGAGAAAGGCTCCGGTCCCTGGGGAGGGTCGGAGCCTTCTTCTTGGCGTACGCCTTTATTTGGGTTACAATCAAGGCTCTCGTTGATTCATTTGGGGATTTTTTAGCGGACCCAGGACGCGTTTGGGGCGGCGTGTCCATCCATCATTTCCTAATCGGGTTTTCGATCCGGGGGGATCCTTTCGTTGTTGAAAGATGCCTCTTTCCCGGAGGGGGTTTTTGTTTTTCCAGCCATTGGAGGGGACGCATGAACGGTTTTGCGTGCAAACGGTTCAGTTTGTTTTGTTTATTCCTTTTCATCCTCCTTCTTTCCCCAGCCGCCCCGGCTCGGGCCGCGGATTGGGAATGGGGCAGCCCGCTTCCTCAGGGCGGCACGCTGAACGGCGTTTGGGGTCGTTCGGGATCCGATGTGTGGGCCGTGGGGAATAGCGGCACAATCCTCCATTACGACGGCGTTGCCTGGCAGCGGCAGGCCTGCCCCACCCGCGAACACCTTCAATCTGTTTGGGGCACGGCATCCGAAGTATGGGCCGTGGGAACCAAGGGCGCGGTGTTGAAACAAACGGGTTCGGGGTGGACGATCGTCAACTCGGGGACCACGGAAAACCTGTGGGGTATTTGGGGCGCTTCGGCCTCCAAGCTGTTTGCCGTGGGCGACAACGGCACGGTGCTTCGGTACAACGGAGCGAATTGGATGGCGGAGAAAACGGGGACGGCGGCCCTCCACGGAGTATGGGGCGGTTCGGGAACGGACGTCCACGTCGTCGGCGACAATGGAGCCCATTATCGGTTCGATGGCGCCGCCTGGAAAACCGCCACGGCCAATTGGACCATCGCCCTTCGGGGCGTATGGGGCCGGTCCATCGGCGACGTTTATCTGGCGGGGTCCGATGGCGCGGTGTACCACTCGGAAAATGGCGCCTGGCCAGCCATGCTCAACCGGGCCAACGTTCCCCTCCTTTCGATTTGGGGAACCCAGGCCCCCCAGACCTTCGCCGTGGGAGCCGCGGGAACGATCATGATGAAGCGGAGCGAATCCGCTTCGTGGCAGCCCATGAAAAGCGGAACCAAGGCCTTGTTGAAGGCCGTATGGGGCGGTTCGGCCACGGACGTTTTCGCCGTGGGGGAACACGGGACGATTCTTCATTACAACGGCAATGCCTGGATCAACATGACCGCCGGTCCGATCCTGAACGAAGTCTGGGGCGTTTCGGCGACCGATGTGTACGCCGTGGGCAACTCCGGCCGGATTCTTCACTACGACGGCCAGGCGTGGTCGGACATGACCAGCGGAACCACGGAACACCTGAACGGCCTTTGGGGCTTTTCGTCCTCTCAAGTGTTCGCCGTGGGGACCAACGGCACGGTGTTGGTGAACAATGGAAGCGGGTGGTCCGGCATGGACATCGGGTCCCCTACTCATCTGAACGCCGTTTGGGGCGTTTCCGCGTCGAACCTGTACGCCGTGGGCGACCAGGGCATGGTGTTTCACTATGACGGCGCGGCCTGGACCGCCGCCAAGGTCGCGGCCGTGAACCTGACCTCCGTTCACGGAACTTCGGCTTCGGACGTGTACGTGGCCGGAGAAAACGGAGCTCATTACCATTACGACGGCACGTCCTGGAAACTCATTACCAACAGCCTTTGGACCACCACGCTCGAAAGCGTATGGTGCGCCTCCCCCAATCAGGCGTTCGCGGCGGGGTCCGGCGGCCGGGTCCTAAGTCAGCAGGGCGGCGCCTGGCCCACGCCCTGGCCGGTTCAGTCGGCGGGTTCGGCGTGGCTGGAAAAAGTATGGGGCGCTTCCGAAGTGGACATGTTCGCCGTGGGGTCGGAAGGAACCATCCTGCGCTATGACGGCGCCGCCTGGAACAAAATGATCAGCGGCACCAATGAAACCCTGAAAAGCGTCTGGGGCGCTTCGGGATCGGATGTATTCGCCGTGGGCGAAAAAGGCAACATACTGCGGTACAACGGTTCGGTTTGGACGGTCATGACTGGCCGTTCGTCCGATTCCTGGCAGAAAATCTGGGCCGGTTCCCCCACCGACATCTTTGTCGTGGGCAGCCATCTGCTCCAGCGGTTCAACGGCACGGACTGGACCCTGATCGGAACCGGGACCAAGGAAATCCTGTCGGCCCTGTGGGGAGCCGATTCCTCCAATGTCTTCATCGCCGGCCAAGGGGGAACGATTCTCCGGTATAACGGCAATGTTACCGAAGCCATGGCCAGCCCGACGAGCAAAGGTCTCAAAGCCCTTTGGGGCGCTTCGGTTGCCGATGTGTTCGCCGTGGGCGAGACCGGAGCGATTCTCCATTACGATGGATCATCGTGGTCCGAGGTTTATGGCGGCACGGACAAAACCCTGAACGCGATCTGGGGTTTTTCGGGTTCAGACGTGTACGCCGCGGGCGACTTCGGCGCCGTGATTCATTACAACGGAACCGATTGGCAAACCGTTTCGATCGGCGCGGCCGGCCACAGCTTACAAGCCATCTGGGCCGCCTCGCCGTCGGACATGTTCATTGTCGGCACGGGCGGGGCCATTTTCCACTTCAACGGCGCTCAATGGAATAAAATGAACAGCGGAACCGACCAATGGCTGTATGGCGTATGGGGTCTTTCGGGAACCCGAGTTTTCGCCGTGGGCGTATCCGGCACGATTCTCCAGTACGACGGCCAGACCTGGAAGCCTTCGGATTCGGGTTGCGGAGCCATTTTAAGCGACGTTTGGGGACATTCCGAAACGACCCTATACGCCGCCGGCGCCGGTGGAACGATCCTTCATTACGCCCCGTCCCTTCTGGGTAATCCGCCGTCCCCGATGATCCAGCCGGTCCCGCCGATCAAACCGGTTCAATCCCAGGGCGGGTGCTTCATTTCCAGCACGGACTAGGAAAATCGATAACGCCCAG
>JAGVGV010000115.1 GCA_020056895.1 Deltaproteobacteria bacterium | reverse complement strand
GGATGCGGTACGGCCCGGACCTCGACCCCCTGGTGAACGAAATCGCCGGGTGGCTGGAAAGAACCGATCTGCCCAACCCGAAGCGGCCGTCCCGGTGGATGGCGCTGAAACTGCTGGAAGGGGATCCCCAGGTGCGGGATCTGTTGGCGGACCGGCCCGAGCTGTTGGCCAAGGTGAACCAGACCGTGGATCAGGTGACGCGGCATCTGCGGTCCACTCTGGACGACGGGCCCGACGGCGTGATCGCGGATCATCGGTATGGATTCATCACGTCCGTCACCAAGCAGGCCGTTACCGTGTTCCAGGACCTAAGGCGCACCATTTCCGATAAGGTGGATATGCTGGCCCTGAACCGCCTGGTGGGACCGATTCTGCTGTTGGTGGTGCTGTACGGCATCTACCAGTTCGTGTTCATCACCAGCGAAACGCCGGTGGCCTGGCTGGAAGCGTTTTTCGGATGGCTTTCCCGAACGGTTCAAAGCCAGATGGCGGACGGTCCTTTGCGGAGCCTCCTGACTTCGGGGATCATCGACGGCGTGGGCGGCGTTCTGGGGTTCGTCCCCTTGATTGCCTTCATGTTTTTCGCTATCGCCCTCCTGGAAGATTCCGGGTACATGGCCCGCATGGCCTTCATCATGGACCGGGTGCTCCGGACCTTCGGGCTTCACGGCAATTCCATGCTGGCTCTGATGATTGGCGGCGGTTTATCGGGAGGCTGCGCCGTACCCGGCGTCATGGCCGCCCGCACGCTCCGGGACCCCAAGGAGCGCCTGGCCACCATTCTGGTCACGCCATTCATGAACTGCGGCGCCAAGCTGCCCGTGTTCGCCGTTCTGATCGCCGCGTTTTTTTCCAACCGCCAAGGGTCCATGATGTTCCTGTTGACCCTGATCGCCTGGACTCTGGCGCTGGTGGCCGCCCGGATTCTTCGGTGGACCGTGCTCCGGGGCGACCATTCCCCCTTCGTCATGGAACTGCCACCGTACCGGCTGCCCACGCTCAAGGGGTTGTTGATCCATACCTGGGAGCGGGTGTGGCAATATATCAAGAAGGCCGGAACGATCATCCTGGCCATCTCGATCGTGATGTGGGCGCTGATGTCGTACCCCGAACCGCCTCGGGAAGCGGCGGTGGTTTTCGATCATCAGGCCGAAGCCCTCGACGCGGCCCTGGCCGCCGGTCCCGCCGGATCTCTGTTGAAAGACGAATCGGCCCGGTCCGACTTCGTCAAGAGGTTGGAACAACTCCGATCCGCGGAAGACCCGCTGAAAGAGACGGCCTCGACCGACCCTCTGGACCGCCTGGCCAAAGCCGTGGTTCTGGCCGGCGGAGAAAAGCCTCTTCCACCCGATCTTTTGGACCTGGAACCCGCCGCCCAAGCTTATTTGGGCCACGCGGAAGAACGGGCCGTGCTGGATTCGGCGAGGGCCGCGGCCGGCCTAAGGTTTTCCGCCGCCGGCCGGGTGGGGGTGGCGCTCGAAGCCATCTCCCGGCCCTTGGGCTTCGACTGGCGGACCAACATCGCCCTGGCGGGCGGGTTCGCGGCCAAGGAAGTGGTGATCGCCACTTTGGGTACGGCCTATTCCCTGGGCGACGTAACCGAGGATGAAGGGTCCACTCTGGCCGTCAAACTGGCTTCGGAACCGGGCTGGTCGCCCTTGCAGGCCCTTACCCTGATGATTTTCGTCATGATGTATGCTCCGTGCCTGGTAACCGTGGTGACCATCGTCCGGGAGGCCGGGGCCAAATGGGCCGTCTTTTCGGTCTGCTATACCACCATCGCCGCGTACGGCCTGGCTTTGATCGTCCGCCAGGTGGGTTTGGTCCTGGGGTTCTGATCCCTCTTCCCGGCCGGGGGGCCGCCTGCCGGCTCCCTTGGCCGGGTGGGGTTGGGCGCCCGCTGGGCCCCATCGAAAGGTTTCCGATGAGTTCGAGCTCTCTTTCTCCTTTCCCAGGCTTGGCCTGGCGCACTCAGCCGTCAGCTCCCGGTTTGAGCGGAACGAATGCGATTTTATAGGAAATTCCAACAAATCCGAATCCCTTCCTAATAAAACGGACAGCTGACGGCCAATCGCTGACAGCCTGTGGGAAAAGCCAACTCTTTTCCAAATAGCGCACCTATTTCACAAACGCCGTTCGTACATGAGGCATTACCGGCGCGGCCACAACGGGCTTGTCATCCACCGGGAAGCCGATGTACAACGGAAAAGAAGCAAAATGGAACCCGAACCCGTCCTGGGGACGGGCGGGGCCAGCGGCGGGACCAGCCTCCCGGAACGGGTTGTTTCTCCGGAAGGCTCCAAAGGGGCGCGGACATGCCGGTTTTTTCGTATCGGGCCCTCGACGGCCAGGGCAAGGCCGCCAAAGGGGTGACTCAGGCCGATTCCGCCCAACAGGCCCGGCGAAAGCTGAGGGCCATGGGGCTTTTTCCCACCGAAATCGAGGAAACCCAAACCCATCCGTCGTCCGCCGCCGGGTCGGTCGCCCGTCGCTGGTCATCATCCCGCCGCGTCCGACCCGCGCTCCTGGCCGAAACCACCCGCCAGCTCCATACCCTCCTGGGGGCGGGCATTCCCTTGGTGGAAGCCCTGGCCGCCATTCACGAACAGACCGATCATCCCGCCTTCGCCCAGGTTCTGGCACTGGTCCGGGAAGAAGTGACCCAAGGCCGGACTCTGGCCGACGCCCTGGCCGGCCACCCCGATGCCTTTCCCGTTTCGTTCATCCATTTGATCCGGGCGGGGGAGGTCAGTGGCGCCTTGGACGAAGTGCTGGGCCGGCTGGCCGACGATCTGGAACGGCGGGCCGAACGGATGGCCCGGTTTCAGGCGGCGTTGGCCTACCCTTTGTTCATGGTGGTGGTGGGAACCGGCGTTTTGGCCTTCTTGTTCGCCTTTATCATTCCCACGCTGACGGGTCTGTTCGAAAGTCTGGATGCCGCGCTTCCCTGGCCCACCCGGCTGCTTCTGGGCCTGACCGATCTGGTCCGGGGGTACTGGTGGCTGGTTCCGCCCGCGCTGGCGGGTATTTGGCTGCTGGCGAAGCGGCAATTGGCCCGAGCTCCCCAGTACCGCCGGATGGAACGGTTACTGTTCCGCGTTCCCGTTTTGGGGTCGCTGGCCCGGAAAATGCTCCTGGGCCGGACCTTTCGCGGCCTGGCGGTCATGGTGGCCGGAGGCGTACCTCTGACCGAAGCTTTGGGCATCACCGCCCTTGGGCTGGGCCGGTCCAACTACGCCGAAGCCTTGACTCAGGCGGCGGCGTTGGTGGGCCAGGGCCGGCCTTTGGCCGAGGCCTTGGGGGCGGCGGACCTGTTTCCGGCGGTCACCCGGCGGCTGGTGGCGGTGGGTGAAAAAAGCGGCGCGCTCGCCGAAATGCTGGCCCGGGCCGCCAAAGGCATCGAAGACCAGACCGACCGCGCTCTGACCGCCTTGACCGCCCTGGTGGAACCCGTCATAATCCTGGCGATGGGCTTGGCCGTGGGCTTCGTGGTCCTGGCCGTGTTGCTGCCCATTTTCGATCTGAGCACCCTGGTGCGATAGGAGAAGCCATGATCCTCCGGCCGCCGGTTTTCCGGAAAGGATTCACCCTCATCGAGATATTGGTCGTAGTGGTCATTCTGGGCGTTCTGGCCGGGCTGGTGGTGCCCCGGATCGTGAGCAAGCCCGGTGAAGCCCGCCAGACCAAGGCCCGGATGCAGATTGAGAATATAGAAACCGCCCTCAAGCTCTTCAAGCTGGACAACGGCTATTATCCCACCACCGAACAGGGCTTGAAAGCCCTGGTCCAAAAGCCCTCCATCGGCCGAGTCCCCGCCCGCTGGCGCGAAGGCGGGTATCTGGAAAAAGGCAAGGTGCCCAAAGACCCCTGGAGCAACGATTTCATCTACCTGTCTCCGGGCGTTCATAACAAGGATTTCGACCTGATCAGCCTGGGCGCCGACGGCGTGGAAGGCGGCGAGGAAGAGGACGCCGACGTGGCCAATTGGGACGTGGAGAAGCCGAAATCCTGAAAAAACCGGCCACAACACCCCGATTCCCCGGCGTCAGGGACCGCCTCCGGCCTCAAGCGGGCTTCACTCTGGCTGAAATGCTGGTGGTGCTGGTGGTGGTGAGCCTGGTTCTGTTTTTGGCTTTGCCCCGTCTGGCCAAGCCCACCGAAGACGAACGGCTGAAAGACACCGCCCGTCGACTGGCGGCCCTGGCCCGGGAAGCGCACAGCCAGGCGGTTTCGTCGGCCCGGCCCCATTTCGTCTGCCTGGATATGGGCGGACGCCGGGCCTGGTTGTCCCTGGTCCGGCCCGGAACGGAAGGGGATGCCGGCCGGGCGGGCCGGGATATCGTTTGGCCCGAAGACGTGGTCTTGGTGGATGTGGTCCATCCCACCGACGGCGTGGTTACCGGCGGCCGTCCCTCCTTTGGGTTTTGGCCTCAGGGCGGTAACGAACCCGGGTTGATCCACCTGAAAAACGAAAAAGGAACCCAAAGGACCCTCCAGATTCTTCCCTACCTGGGCCGGACGGACATCCACGAAGGGTACTGGCGCGAGGAAACAACCCAGTGAACCCCATCGGCCGCTATCGGTCCGGATGCGCCGAAAACCTCGGCCGTCCCGGTTTTCGGCGCGGTTTCACTCTTTTGGAAGTTCTGGTGGCTCTGGCCATCATCGCCATTGCTCTGGTGGCGGTGATCCGGACTCAGGGCCAGGGGCTCCGGATGGAAGAGGAAGCCCGGTTCACGGCTCGGGCCCAACTGTTGGCCGGGCTGCTTTTGGCCGAAGTCGAACGTCGGACGGATTTGGGGCCGGGCATCGAGGAAGGCGGGTTCGACGAACCGGACGACGATCTGGTCTGGGTTCGCGAAACGGTTCCGGTTCCGGGCCTGCCGGGCCTGTTGGAGGTTCAGGCGCGGGTGATCCGGAAGGGGGAGCCGGCCTCATCGGGGCTGGTTCTTCGCGGGTTCGTGGCCGGGAGCGGCCAGTGAAAACCACGCGATCCGGTTTCACCCTGTTGGACGCTTTGTTGGCCCTGGTTCTTCTGGCGGTGATCCTTTCCGTGGTGTACGCCGTTTTTTTCGCGCAGGAAAAGGCGAGGCGGGCGGCCGAGGAATCCCGGGACGTGTTCGGCCAGGGGCTCGTGGCCGTGGAAAGGCTCCGGATGGACCTCGTGGGCGCCTGGCTGCCGGAAACCGGCGGCGGGACCGGCCCGGCGCACCGGTTTGAAACCGTGG
>JAGVGV010000604.1 GCA_020056895.1 Deltaproteobacteria bacterium | reverse complement strand
CGGTTCCGGAGCCTGGGCGCCGGAAGGCGGAGTGCAACAGGCGGCGCGGGGGATCAAGGCGGCTTTGCCGGACATGTGCGTCATCACGGATGTATGCTTATGCGAATACACCGATCATGGCCACTGCGGTCTGATCCACGGCCACACCGTGGACAACGACGCCACGCTGGAACTATTGGCCCGGGCGGCCGTGAGCCATGCCCAGGCCGGAGCCGACATGATCGCCCCATCGGACATGATGGACGGCCGGGTGGCGGCCATCCGCCAAGCCCTGGACGAAAACGGGTTCACGCAAACCCCCATCATGGCGTACGCGGCCAAATACGCTTCGGCTTTTTACGGCCCGTTCCGCGAAGCCGCCGCGTCGGCCCCTTCCTTTGGCAACCGGAAGGCATACCAGATGGACCCGGCCAATTTCCGCGAAGCCATGAAGGAGATCGAGCTGGACATCGAGGAGGGCGCGGACATCATCATGGTCAAGCCCGCCCTGCCCTATTTGGACGTAATCAAGGAAGCCCGTCTGCGGTACGATCTGCCCGTGGCGGCGTACCAGGTGTCGGGCGAATACGCCATGATCAAGGCCGCCGCGTCCCAGGGGTTGATCGATGAAACCCTGGCCATGATCGAAAGCCTGACCGCCATCAAACGGGCCGGCGCGGATCTGATCCTGACCTATTACGCCGTCCACGCCGCCAAGCTGCTGACCGGGCGGTATGGAAAAATCGAAGACCTGCCGGCTGGGGTCATATTGGAATAGGGACTGATAAACAGCCTTTTCCTACGGCGGGTTCCGGTTCCCTCGGCGCCGGGACCCGCCATCAGTGATTCCGCTGGTTGCCTCTCAAAATAGGGCTCGATCAAACGAACACGGGTCTATTTCGTAAAAAATGTGGTACCGGAGCGATGAATGCTTCGCCCGGGTCTGTTTGATCGTGACTTGTTTTCATGCCCCTTCCCCCGTCACGATGCCTCCCATCCCGGCCCATATCAAACTTTTTCCAACCGGGCTCCTTGTTCGTACTGAGCCGCGTTTTCGCCCATATCCGTGATGTGGGCTTCGATCAGATGGTTGACGCCCCGGCCGTGCTTCAGCCATCCGCCCCGCCGGACAACCACGGCTTCGGGGTGAAGGGTTTCGTCCCATGCCAATAGAGCGCGCAGGCGGCCGAGCCGAGTGACCAGATCGATGGGCCGGCCGGAATCGATGCCGGCGGCGCAGGGGCAGTTGGGCGACACCCAGACCGTAGGCAGACCGGTCTGATCCTTTTCCGGGATTTGGGAATGCAGATTGTGCTTATCCACCAGAGTCAGAAGGCGCAAGGGGTAGTCGGAGTCCACCGGTTCGGGGCCGTTCAGGGTTTCGGGAAAGCGGTACCGGCCGTCGGGATGGTCGAAGATCAGATTCTCATACGAGGGGCTGGGCCACTGGGTTTTCATCCAGCCCCTGGTCCGAAGTTCGGTCAGAGCGGCCGCGCCGCCCACTTTTTCCAGGCCCCGAATCAGGCATTCTTCAGCCGGAGGCAACAAAATGGGCGGGGAAAGACGGCGGCCCAGGTCGGACAGGATTTCAAAATCACTCCGGACTTCGGCCGGCGGATCGAACGCCCGGCCGGAATGATTGAGGTAATGGTGGCCGGCCGCGCCCACCACGTCCTCCCGTTCCATCATCAAGGCCGGCGGGAGCACCAGGTGAGCCCGGAGCGCGGTATCGTTCCAAAAGGCTTCCACGGCCACGACGAAATCGATCTTTTGCAAGGCGGCGATCACGCCGTACGCGTCGGGCGCCTGGTTGGCCAGGTTCAGGCTTTCGATCCAGGCCATCCGAATGGGAGGATCGGCCTGGGCCAGTTCCCGGGCCAGATCGGGCAGTACCAGGGTGCGGCCGTATGAACCGTCCGGGTTCAGGTCCTTCAGGTTGCGGGCCGAAGGGAGGTTGAAATACACCCCCGCCCCCCGCCGGCCCACCTGCCCGGTCAGGAACGCCAGGGCGTTGATGAACCGGACCGTTTCCCCGCCCCGCTTGTACCGTTGGAGCCCCCAGCCGATCAGCGTGGCCGTGGGTCCATCACCCAAGTACCAGGCCGCGATCTCCCGGGCATCGGCCAGAGAAACCCCGCAAATTTCCAAGGCTTTTTCGAGGGGCCAGGCCTCGATGGCGGAAAAAAAGGCATCCGCGTTGGCCGCCCGGCCCAGAAGAGCGGGATCAAAGCCCTTGGCCTCCTTCATGAGCTGAATGACGGCGGTGGTTAGGAACCGGTCCGTACCCGGCCGGATCTGGATGCGGTGGTCGGTCAGGGCGCCGGTTTCGTCCCCGCCCGGAGTGATCGTCAGAACCCTGGCCCCCTTTTTTCGGGCCTGGCCGATCAAGGCGGCCACGTGGATGGACGATTTGACCGGATCTTTGCCCCAGTTCACGATCCGGGCGGCGCCCAAGAGCTCTTCCGACTCGTCGTGGTTCAGGGAGCCGAAATCCCTGGTGGAGGCTTCGATGCCGGCTTCATCGCACAAGGCGCCCCGGAGGCCCGTGGCGCCCAGGGTCCGGAACCAGGTGGTCGACGCCTTCCAGAGGATGCCTCGGGCGCCGTGCCCCCTGGCATGGAGAATCCGCCGGGGGTCATCTCTCAGGCTTTGTATCTTTTCGGCGCATAACGAAAGCGCCCGTTCCCATGAAACGGCCTCGAATCCGTCACCGGTCTTTAACATGGGCCTTAAAATCCGGTCCGGCCGCCGGAGAAAGCGGTCGATATACCCCGCTCCTTTGGGGCAGCAAAACCCCTGAGTAAAGGGATGATCGGGGTTTCCCCGGACCTTGCGGCTTCCATCCGGCCGCGTTTCGACCAGAAACGAACAGCCGTCCGGACAATCCATGGTGCAGGCGCTGATCAGCTTCATAAGAACAACCTCCTGGTCAACGACAGGGGTCATTTTTCGTCCTCTTCCTCGTCGTATTCCTCCTCGTCTTCGTCATCCTCCTCGTCTTCCTCTTCGTACTCCTCCTCGTCTTCGTCGTATTCCTCATCGTCCTCGTCGTATTCTTCGTCGTCTTCTTCGTCCTCGTATTCCTCGTCCTCATCCTCGTCGTATTCGTCATCCTCCTCTTCATCCTCGCCGTCATCCTCTTCATCCTCGGACAACTGCCAGATTTCCATCAGGTGGTACAGGAACGCGCCTTCCTCTTCGGACAGTTCGTCCACGCCGATCACTTCCTGAAGATCAATGAAGATGCGGGCGAGCATTTCATTGGAAAGGAACTGATTGAACAGAACCACGGTTTCGGCCAGGAGGTCTTCATTGCCCAGGCTGTTGACCGCGTGTCGGAGGACTTTTTTGGCGCTGAGGTCGGACCCGAGTTTTTCCAGGGCATCTTCCATGTATTGGGTAATGCCTTCGAGTTCCTCATCGGAAATTTCGGCGTCCGATCCGGCGGCGGTGAGGAACAACTGACCCAGACGGTATTCCAGGGGAAAATCGCCCATGGCGTCGATCATTTCCTGGAAGTGTTCGTCGGACATGTTGGCCAGTTCGTTGTCGTAATCGGGCAAGAGGGATTCTTCGTCCTCGCTCCAGGTGGACTGGTCGAAGTCCAGGTTTTCCAATTGTTTGATGCGCCATGAATCGCCCAGGTTGTATTTGGGGTTCATCAGGTAATCGTACGGAATGTAGCAGTATCCGTTTTCGCCCCAGTGCTCGCCCCAGGAATTGCGGACGATGAACACGCGGTCCTGGTCGGAATACCCCACGGCCAGCATGGCGTGGCCGCCATGTTCGCCCCGGGTGGCTTCGGAGGATGTGGGCATGGGAACCAACCCCTTTTTCCTTTGCTGATCAAAGGATTTGTACAGCCGGATACCGAAAATGATGGGGTACCCTTCGGCCAGGCAGCTTTTCCAGGCATTCATATCCACGGGCACCAGTTCCATGTCTTCCACCAGGAATTGGGCGGCCTCGTCATAGGCTTCATCGGGAGGAATGGCGTTGACCTCCTCTTCGGCGAAGGGCCAGGTCACTTCGGAACAGGCGCCGTAATCCTTCAACCCCTGGATGGCCTTGCCGATGTACGATCCCTGGTCCTTGACGTTCTCCCGCCCCCCCAAGTATCGGGCGTTGTAATAGATGAACATGCGGCTCACGTCGTAGGAATCGTCGCCCAGATGCCGCTTGGCCAGGTATTCATAGGCTCCGGCCACCGCGTTGGCCACGCAGCTGTTGGTCCGGCCCTGGTTTTCCACGGGGGTCATTTGAGGCCTTAGGTCCACCCGGCGGGGCAGATTTTTCACCGAACCGCCGTATTTTTTGGCGTCGGCCCCGGGCGCGGCGAACATATACCCGGAAAGGGCCCGCTGGGAACCATCGGCCTTGCTGAGAACGAAGGGTTTGGACATTTGGCGTACGCTCCTCTCGGTTATCGATCTGAATTTTTCGTGTAACGCTTTAAAGCCTGGCGCTAGGCGGCTTAATCCCAATGGGCTGGTTCCACCGTAGGTGGGTTGGAGTCCGGTTGGATAGCCGGCGGCGGGATCCCGATCCCCCACCGAAGCCCCTGAGCTTCCAGCCCCTGGAACACGGCCAGAAGCGCCAACCCGGTCACCAGGTTCAGGAAAATGAAATTGGCACCCAATACCGCGAATTCGGTCGGTTCCAACCGGCCCGGGCCGGATGTCCATTCCGCCCCTTCGGTCAGAGCCCACCCATATAACAGAAAAACGGCGGCGTTGAGTCCAAAAGAGAACAAGGTCCATCGTCCGCCCAATAATATCGCGGTCAGGATGGAAAAGGAAAGAAGCCACAGCGGCCCTCCGCTGATCGGTCCGATGATCCAGATCAGCGCCGTACCCAAAGCGAACGGCAATACGATGGTCCCCAAGGCCCGGGTTCGGTACGACCAGCCCCGATGGATCAACAACCCCAGCGCCCATCCGAACAGGCCCACGTCCACGATGGCCATCCCCCACCAGCCATGCTGGAAAAAATAATAAAGGCTGGGCAACAAGGCCGCCAAACTCAAGGGAACGCCGCCCAAAAGAAGCGCGTACAAGAGGTGTTCCCGCAAAAAGACCAGTCCATCCTCGGGCCGCGACCTTGGCCAGGCGGTGCAACGCCTGAACCAGTTCCAGAACCCTCCGGGGGCTACGCCAAAATCATCGCGCGAGCCCATAATGCCGTCCTCCACGTGTTCACCCAATCTCATTCACGACAAAGGTATCGGATGGGCGGCCGATTGACAACGGTCCGGGGTGGGATATGCT
>JAGVGV010000234.1 GCA_020056895.1 Deltaproteobacteria bacterium | reverse complement strand
CGGAACGGGAAATGAAAAACCTGGAACGGCAGTTGCTCCATTCCCAGAAAATGGAAGCCGTGGGCACTCTGGCCGGCGGCGTGGCCCACGATTTCAACAATATTTTGACCGGCATTCTGGGCAACCTGGGCCTGGCCATGGACCGGCTGCCGCCGGACAGCGATCTCAGGCGGTATTTGGAAACCGCCGGCTTGGCCGCCGAACGGGCCCGGGACCTTACCCGGCATCTGCTGACCTTCAGCCGGGTTACGGAACCCACCAAGAAACCCATGTCCCTGGCCGGCCCGATCCAGGAAACCGTCCGCCTGCTGGCTCAAGCCTTGGACCGCCGCATCCAGATCCAGGCGAAGGTGGCTAAGGACCTGGCCAGGATCGAAGCCGACGAAGGGCAGATGAGCCAGGTGCTGATGAATCTGTGCGTGAACGCGGGGGACGCGGTGGAAAAGCGGCTGGCGGAAAGCCCTCGGCCATCCGGCCCGGCCTCGGAACACCCGGCCATCGTGGTCCGGGCGGCCAACGTGGACCTGCCCGATATTCCGGACCCCATCCAGAACCAGCGCCGGCCGGGCCGGTATGTCCGGTTGGACGTGGAAGATCAGGGCTGCGGCATGGACGAAACCACTCGAAGCCGCATTTTCGAACCCTTTTTCACCACCAAGCCCATTGACAAGGGAACGGGGCTGGGGCTTTCAACGGTGTATGGGATCGTCCGGCAGCACCTGGGCTGGATCGAGGTGGAATCGGAACCGGACCGAGGCACGCGGTTCAGCGTGTATTTGCCGGTCACCTTGAACGCGCCCGCCGAAACCGGGGATCAAGGGGAACGATTTGGCGCATTGCCCGGAGGAACCGAAACCATCCTTTTGGTGGATGATGAGGACATGATCCGGGACGTGGGCCAGGAACTTTTGGAATCCCTGGGCTACCAGGTGCTGGTGGCGGGAGACGGCCAGGAGGCCCTGGACCGGTTCCGGACCGACGGAGGGCGGTTGGACCTGATTATCCTGGATATGATCATGCCCCGGCTTTCCGGCCTGGAAGTGCTGAAAAAAGTGAAATCCACCCGGAGCCGGGTCAAGATCATTCTTTCCAGCGGCAATCTTTTGGATTCCATGGCCGGGACCATTCCCAAGGAAGCGGCGCCCGAAGCCTTCGTGGCCAAACCATACCGGATTCAAGACCTGGCGCGGATCGTCCGGCGGGTTCTGGATGGCCAGGGGGAGGAAGAACGCGTTTCGGTCAAGGGTGAATCCAGATAAATCCGGCGGGGCTCAAGGCGGGTCCGGGAACCGACCCCTTCGCCGTCCAGGGGGGCCCGACGGGAACATTAGGGATATCCCGCGTCCCGGGGTTGAAGGAAGCCGAAGGTTGTGGTACAAAAAGGCTGATGAATCCAACGTGGATTTGAGACTCCATCACAGGGGATATCGTTTCGGAGGTCTTGTTTTATGGCTCAGATTGACGCCTTTTTCAAGCTGATGAGCGAACAGGGCGCATCGGACCTGCACCTGGCCTCGGGCAGCCAGCCCATTTTGCGCATTCGGGGCGAAATGGAGCGGGTCAAATACAGATTGATGGAAAACGAAGACCTCAAGAAACTGCTTTACGAGATCACTCCGGAAGAAAAAATCAAGGTCTTCGAAGAAACCGGGGACGTGGACTTCGCCTACGAAATCCCCGGCCTGGCTCGGTACCGGGCCAATTTTTTCCAGCAGAAATGGGGGATTGGAGCGGTTTTCCGCGAAATTCCCAGTGAAATTCTGACCGCCGAGCAACTGGGCCTGCCCACGGTCATCAAGAAACTTTCGCTTCTGCCCAAAGGGCTGGTACTCGTCACCGGGCCTACGGGTTCGGGCAAGTCCACCACCCTGGCGGCCATCGTGGACGAAGCGAACAAGCGGCGCAAAGACCACATCATCACCGTGGAAGACCCGCTGGAATTCGTCCACCAAAGCCAGAACTGCCTGGTGAATCACCGGGAAGTGGGCACGCACACCAAAAGTTTCAACGCGGCCCTCCGAGGAGCGCTCCGTGAGGACCCGGACATCATCCTGGTGGGTGAAATGCGGGACCTGGAAACCATTTCGCTGGCCATTGAAGCATCGAACACCGGTCACTTGGTGTTCGGCACCCTTCACACCACCAGCGCGTCCAAAACCGTGGACCGTGTCATCGAAGTTTTTCCGGCCAACCAGCAGGGCCAGATCCGGTCCAGCCTTTCGGACGGTCTCCGGGCGGTCATTGCCCAAACCCTGTTCAAGCGGATTGATAAAAAAGGCCGGGTGGCGGCCCTGGAAATCCTGTTGTGCACGCCGGCCGTCCGGAACCTGATCCGCGAAAGCAAAACCTTCCAGATCCCCTCGGTGATCCAAACCGGGAAAAAGTACGGCATGCTCAGCCTGGACGACGCCATCCTGGATCATCTGCTCAACGGCCGGGTCGATCCGGACGACGCGTACAACAAATGCATCGACAAGACCAAGTTTCGTCAGTATATCACCCGGCCGCCGGATGATTTTACCGATGTTTGACGGCAGGAGGTGACGGCTTATGCAACAACCCCAGATCGACTTCATCCTGGGCAAAATGCTGGAAGCCCACCGGAACGTTTCGGATATCAACGTCACCGCGGGCAAACCCTTCCAGGTGGAATCATCGGGCGTGTTGGTGCCCGTCTGGTTCAAGCCGGAAATCAAGGAGCTTTCGCCCTTTCAATCCGAAATTTTCGCCCTGAACCTGATTCGGGGGGACCGCCGGCTCACGGAAATCCTGCTTCGGGAAGGTTCGTGCGACCTTTCCTACCAGCTTGCCGGCAAGGCCCGGTTCCGCGTGAACGTTTTTTCCCAGCGGAGCCGCTATTCCACGGTCATGCGGAAACTGGAAACCGAAATCCCCACCACGGACCAATTGAAACTGCCGCCCGCCTTCAAGGCCATGGCCAAGGAAAAAAACGGCATCATCCTGGTGACCGGGGCCACGGGTTCGGGTAAATCCACCTCCCTGGCGGCGGTGCTCAACGAAATCAACGAACGAAACCCCGTGCACGTGGTCACCCTGGAAGACCCGGTGGAATTCGTTCACCCCCACAAAAAAGCCACGTTCAATCAGCGCGAAATGGGCCACGATTTCGACACCTTCGCCAGCGGCCTCCGAGCCGCCCTCCGTCAGGCGCCCAAGGTGATTCTGGTGGGCGAAATGCGGGACCGCGAAACCGTGGAAATCGGCATGTCCGCCGCCGAAACCGGCCATTTGGTCCTGTCCACCATCCATACCGTGGATGCCGGGTCCACCATCAACCGTATCGTGGGCATGTTTGAACAGGAAGAGGAACAGCAGGTTCGGATCCGGCTGGCCGATACCATCCGTTGGGTCTGCTGTCAGCGGCTGTTGCCCAAGGAAGGCGGCGGACGGGTGGCCGCCTTCGAGATCATGGGCATGAACCTGGTGGTCAAGGACATGATCCTGAATGGTGAATCCGAGGAAAAAACCTTTTACAACACCGTCAAGGGTCTGACCGCCTTCGGGATGATGACCTTCGACCAATCCATTCTGGAATTGTACAAGCGGGAAATGATCTCCGAAGAAACCGCCATGGCCTATGCCTCCAAAAAGGCCATCGTGGGCCGGGGGATCGATACCCTGAAGGCCGAACACGGAGAAAAAACCACCGATATCGACGGCTTGACCATGGATACCAGCTACGGGAACTGATCCGGGAGGCGCCGATGAAAGTTACTTGCGAAAACTGCCAGACCAAGCTGAATCTGCCCGACGACAAGCTCGAAACCGGCGCCGAATTTTCGTTCAACTGCCCCAAGTGCAAACAGCGCAATGTCGTTCGGGTTCCGGAAAAACCGGCGGCCGGACCATCGGGCACGCAAACACCCCGGCCCGCCCCCCGGTCCGACGGCGATTTGGAAGGCGAGGACGAGGTTGGCCTGGGGGATTTTTTCGAGGAAGGCGCCCGCCCCGTGATGATCTGCTTCGATCCCGGACCGGCCCGGGACCGGGTGGTGGCCGTGGCCCAGGCGCTGAATTTCGTACCCGTTATTCCCGCCAACACCCGCGACGCCCTCAGCCGGCTGAAAGTCAGCCGCTTCCACGCGGTTTTGCTGCACGAAAGTTATGAAGGCCAGGGAGTTCAGAACAGCGCCGTCCTCAGGCTCATCATGAATCTGGACATGAGCACCCGGCGCCGGATTCTCGTCATTCTGTTCGGAGCGCAGTTCCACACCCTGGATCAGATGAACGCTTTCGCCTTGTCCGTCAACGCCGTCGTCAATACGTCGGACGAAGAAAAGTACCAGAAAATCCTGCACCGGGCTCAAGCGGAATACGAACGATTTTACCGCGTGTATTTCGACGTATTGCGGGAAATGGGCAAAATGTAACCTCCCCATTGGTCCGGGGCGGCTCCGTCGGCGTCCGGAGCCGCCCATTTCGTTTCTCCAGCGATCTCGTCGTGGAAAACCACCTTCGGCGGGCAGCCGCTTCCTTCATCCTTGTCTTGGCCCCGGGATTCAAGTACAAAAAGAATCACCGAAAGGGTGGACCATTTCCCCTCGCTTGCGCTCGAAGCTTTGGAGACGAAACATTCGCCATGAGACTCTTTGACCTCAACCCCGCCGACCGGAAAGCCGTCCGCCGCTTTTTGTTGTGGCATTTCGGGTACGTGGCCTATGTCTTCCTTTTTTCCATGGTCATCTACCGGTATGGTCTGTTCAAGGCGTATTGGTTTCTCAAGGAAGCCTGGCTGCTCAATTTCACGTCCCCCATCCATACCGTGGCCTTCATCCTGATCGGCCCGTACCGGAAGGACTGGAGCCAGGCCATCATCAACATGTACCGGGCTCTGGATGGGGATCCCGCTTTCTGCCTCATGGCCTTTCTGGTTTTCAGCGTGGGGTTTTATCTGTACAATGGGTTGATATGGGGTCTGGGCGGATTAATACCTTCCATATTCTTCACCTGAGCCTTCCCGGCCGGTGGCGACGGATGGGGCTGGGCGGCCTGTTGGCCGCCATCCTCCTGTGGTCGCTTACCGGCTATTCCTCGGCGGAAACCTTGACCGCGGTGTTCCCTCAGGAACCCCGGAATCTGGACCCCCACCAGATTCGAGACCCCGCCGCCTGGCCCGTTTTGATGACCTGTTACGGCCGCTTGACCGGTTTCAAGGGCGCCACCACTCAGATCGAACCGGCCCTGGCCCTGACCTGGCGGGTTTCGGACGACGGCCGGATGTACACCTTCGTCCTGAAGGAAGGGATGACCTTTTCCGACGGCCTGCCCGTGGACGCCCAGGCCGTCCGGTGGTCTTTCGACCGGCTGATGAGCCCGGGATTCCTTGGCCGGGAACTCCTTCCACCCCTGGTGGGGCTTCAAATCCTCAGCCCCCATGCCGTCCGGTTCATCCTGAACCAGCCATGGCCGGATTTTCCCCTGGCCCTGGCGGACCCGGCCGCCTCGGTGGTGGGCCCCGGGTACCGGGACCGGCCGCCCGATTATCTGAAAACCCACACCCTGGGCTCCGGGCTGTACGTGGTGGAGGAATGGTCCGCCGGCCGCCGGATGGTGATTCGATCGCGGTCCGATCTGGCCACGCTCCCCCGGATCGACCGTCTGGAAGCGTTGTTCGATCCGGATACGTACCGGGCCATGAACCTGGTCCGGTCCGGCGAAATCCACTTGGTGACCGGACTGGAGTCTGAAGATTTCCGTTTGTGGAAGCTGGAACCCAAAGCCGGAGCCTTATCCACGGTAACGTACCGGTCCCGGCTTCTGGTGTACAACACCAGCCGGCCGTGGATCAAGGATGCTCACGCCCGGCGGGCCATCGCCGCCGCCATCGACACCAAGGACCTGAGGGAGCGGGTGAAAAAGGGGGACGCGGCCCCGGCCGAAGCCCCCCTCCCCTTGGGGTCCATTCCGCAGGACCCGTTGACGCCGGTATACGACCCCACTCGGGCCCGCATGGAACGGACGGAAGCCGGGGACCCCCTGAGGCCCTTGGTGCTGGTGTACGATGAATCCCGGCCGGGACAAGCCGACGAGGCCGTGTTTATCCAGGAAAGCCTGAAGGAATACGATCTGGAAGTGAATCTGGCCAACGTCCCCGGCTGGAACCCGAACCAGGACCGGACTGGGGCCTGGGACCTGGCCCTGATGGACTGGGCGCCCACCAACGCCAATCCGGCCGATGTCCTGGGGGGGCTGATCGCCTATGCCCCGCCCGCCCGGATCAATCCGGCCCGGTTCCATAGCGAAGAAGCGTTACGGTTACTCGCCGCCGCCCAGGGCATGACGGATACCCGCCGCCGGGCCGGGTTGTACTATCAGGTGGTGGAAATCCTGGGCCGGGACGCGCCGTATCTTTTCCTGTACCGGGAAAAATGGCGGGCGGCCTATTCCCCCCGGATCAAGGGGTTGGCCCTCCACCCCTTGTACCCCCAAGTGCTGCCTTTGGACCGGATGGAACTGGGCCCGGCCCCCGCCTATACCGCTCCCGGCCCGCCGACCAGCCCCGAACCTCAACCCGGACCTCCTCCGGCCCCGGACCCGGTGGCGCCTTCCGAACCCGGTTCGACAACCGGCCCGGATAAGGCGACCGATCCCGAGGCGCCAGCGGCGCCCGACCCGGCTTTGGAAACGCCCCCCGCCCTGATTCCGGGAACCCCGCCGCCATCGGGCGTGAAGGGGAGTCCTTCGGAACCGGCGGCTAACCTTCCCGCGGCGCTTCCGGTTCTTCCGCCAAAACCCCCTTCCGCTGGGGTTTCCCCGTAAATTCCTCCACGGATACAAACCGGAGTTCCGGCGTTTTGGCGAGTCTCAAGCCGCCCCAGCCGGATCGCGAATAGGATTTGACGGCCGTCAGTCCCGCCCGGGTCAGCGCTTTCACCACTTGAGGAGTCATGGAATCCGGGTACCCGCTGACGATCATGGTCCCATCCGGGGCCACCGTGGAAGCCAGCCGGCGGCAAACCCGAAGCAAAACCGAGGGCGCCAGATTGGCCAGAACCAGGTCGTATTCCCCGTCCACCTGATCGGCCCCCATTTGGGCCACATCCACCATCACACCGCAACGCTGGGCGTTTTGCCGGGCCGCCGCCACCGCCGAAGCCGATGGGTCGATGGCTTTGATAAATCCGGCCCCCAACCGGGCCGCCGCCAGGGACAGAATCCCCGACCCTGCGCCCGCGTCCAGAACTCTGGCCCCCAGCCGGGATGGTTCGCCCGGGCCGGGATGGAAATATTCGTCGAGCCCGATCAAGGCCAAGGCCGTGGTGGGATGCGCCCCGGTGCCGAAGGATTCGCCGGCTTCGATGTCCAGCTCGATCCCGCCCTCGTCCACCGTGGTGGGCGGGCATTCGGGACCCCGGATCACGAACCGGCCCACTTTCAAAAGGTTCGGGCCGCTGTCCGGTCCGGCCAAGTTTCGGCTTTGTATGTCGATGTCCTGAATTCCGCGGGCTTTTTCCACGGCTTTCAGAGCTTCCTCGAACGCGGCCAAGTCCTCATCCAACCGTTCTCCCAGGGGCAGCCGGAAGGAAAAAATCCCCTCCTCGGCCCGGACTTCGATCCCCGGCCACCGGGCCATGACCCGGGCGGCAAGATCGCCCACAACGTCCGGCGCCGCTTCAATCCTGAATTCCAGCATGGTTCCTGATCCGATCCAATCTCCAAGGGCTTTGATGTATAAAGCCAGCGAACACGCTGGCCGGAGGTATCCTACTAGAGGTAAGGTCCGGGAATCAAGAGCTTCCATGGCCCTTTGGAATCCGGTTGGGCGGAATTTACAGGGATCGTGATATGGGGTAAACTGGAAGGTACTTCCGCCAAGGAGGTGTTCTAATGTCCCTGCCCGCCAAACGGAAGGCCGTGTACGACGACTTGTATTCCCTTCCGGAACACATGACCGGCGAGATTATCGAAGGGGAACTCCACGCCTTCCCCCGGCCCCATTATCGGCATGGTTTGCTGACCAGCCGTTTGAACTCGAAAATCGGCCCGCCTTATGATTTCGGAGACGGCGGCGGTCCCGGCGGCTGGGTCGTTATTGTCGAACCTGAAGTAATGTTTGGGGAAAACCTCTTGGTACCAGACCTGGCCGGGTGGAGGAAGGAACGACTGCCGGCCCCGCCAGCGGGGAATTGGACGACCGAGGCCCCGGATTGGGTTTGCGAAATCCTGTCCCCCAGCACCTTTCGGATTGACCGGGTGCGGAAAATGCCCATCTACGCCGCCCACGGCGTCCCTTACCTATGGCTCATCGATCCCATCGCCAAGGTTCTGGAAACCTTCCAGTTGAAAGACGGCGCCTGGATGGTGATGGGGAATTATGGGGATAAAGACAAGGTCCGGGCCCAACCCTTTCACGAAGTGGAGATCGATCTAGGCAGCCTTTGGTGGGAGGGTTAAAAATTTCCGGCCCAAAACGTTCCTTGGCTTTGGACGGACGCTAGCCTGAATTCCGTTCCTCGTACCGATCCACCAGCCGCTCTACCGCCTGAGTCGGAGAAAGGGCCCCTTCCAGCACGGCCCGTTCCACTTCGGGCCAGAGCCCGGCCACGCCTTGGTGCCGATAAAAACTCCGGTCCAGATACTCGGCCACCATGGTTTTCACCCATTCGATCACCTGGCCCCGGCGGCGGGCGTCGAAGGCCCCGGATTCCCGGGCCGTCTGGATAAACTCGAGCACCAGAGCCCAAACGTCCCCTATCCCTTCGCCGGTGTGGGAGGAAGCGCACAAGGCCCGGCTGATCCAGCCCGGAGTGGCGGGTTCCAAATAATGGAGAGCCTGTTCCAGTTCCACCCGGGCCAGTTCGGCTCTGGCCCGGTTGTCGCCGTCCGCCTTGTGGACGAGCAAGGCATCGGAAAGCTCCATCACCCCCCGCTTGATCCCCTGGAGTTCATCCCCGGCGCCGGTGATGACCACCAAAAGGAAAAAATCCACCATGGACCGGACCGTTATTTCGCTCTGGCCCACGCCCACGGTTTCCACCAACACCACATCAAACCCCGCCGCTTCGCATAAGAGCATGGTTTCGCGGCTTTTTCGGGCCACTCCGCCCAGGGTGCCGCCAGTGGGCGACGGACGTATAAAGGCTTCGGTTCGCCGGGCCAGTTTTTCCATCCGGGTTTTATCGCCCAGAATGCTTCCCCGGGACCGGCTGGATGATGGGTCCACGGCCAACACCGCCACCTTTTGGCCGTCGTCGCACAACCGGTTGCCCAAGACTTCGATGAAGGTGCTTTTCCCCGCTCCCGGAACTCCGGTGATGCCCATCCGGATCGACCGGCCGGTATGGGGCATGAGCCGGCGGATAAGTTCCTGGGCTTCGGTTTGATGCGCCGGGGCGTTGCTTTCAATCAGGGTGATGGCCCGGCCCAGAATCACCCGGTCGCCGGACAAAACTCCGGCGGCGTATTCATCCAGGGACAGTTTTTTCCGTTGAGGCGCGGTGGAAGACGAAACGGCCGGCGAGGATGGGCTTCCCGGCAGGCCGTCGTGCCCCCCGGCCATGCCGCCGGGCACTTCGGTGAGGCAGGAAGATGGTTTTTTTTCAGCGGACAATGAGGATGCCTTGGTCGTTCATGGTTTTTAAAAAAACGCCTTCGGGATGTCCCTTCATAGGGTCTCCGAGTCTACCATTTTTACCAAGGGATCCGAAAAGAAAACCGCCACCGGAGTGATCGGTCGGTCGCTTCAGATCCGATGGCGGATCCAAGACCGGACTCGGACCGGAACCCGGCCCAGAGCGGATCGGAATTTCAGGAGGATCACCATCAAG
>JAGVGV010000315.1 GCA_020056895.1 Deltaproteobacteria bacterium | reverse complement strand
CCTGGGCTCAGAGTCTTTTGGACGGTCTGGACGACGAAAAGGAATCCCGGCGGCGTTTGGGCGAAGCCGGCTTCGAGCGGCCCGACGCGGCGTACGGTGTTCTCAGGGACATTGTGCGGCTCCGGTTCCTGCCCGATAGCCTGGCCCGGTACGCGGCCCACGTGGAACGGATGCTGCCCCGGCTTTTGTACGGCATGTCCCGGGCAACGGACCCGGACCGGGCCATCACCCAGCTTGGGCGGTTTATGGTCAGCATCGGCCCCAAGGCCGGCTTTCTGGTTCTTTTGGAAGAAAACCCCAGGCTCATCGATCTGTTGGCCGTTCTGTTCAGCCAAAGCGACCTGCTGGCCGGGGTTCTGATCCGCCACCCGGCGATTCTGGACAGCCTGGTGGATCGCCGAAGCGCGGCCCTGGTCAAATCCCGGGCCGATCTGGCCGGGGAACTGGATCAGATGCTGGGGCCCGAAGACGATCTCGAAGCGGCCCTCTTGGTCATCCGCCGGTTCCGGAACGACGAACTGTTGCGGGTGGGCTTGTACGACCTTTTGGACAAGATCACCTGGGACCAGGTGCAAACCCAGTTGGCCGATCTGGCCGAACTGATTCTGGACCGGACCATGGTTCTGGCCGCCCGCCAGGTGCTGCCCGGCCGAGCGCCTTCGGATATCCCCCTTTCGGTCCTGGGCCTGGGGAAAATGGGGGGCCGGGAACTGTGGTACGGCAGCGATCTGGACCTGATTTTCGTTTTGGACCCCGAAGGGGACCTGCCGATCGAAAGCGCCGTCCGTCTGGCCCAGCGGCTGATCAGTTATCTGTCCCTCCATCTGGATGCCGGACCGGGGTACTCCATCGATTCGCGGCTCAGGCCCTCCGGAGGCCAGGGGCCGCTGGTGGTGACGGCCGATTCCTTTGGCCGGTACCACGAAACCAGCCAGCTTTGGGAACGCCAGGCGCTCATCAAGCTCAGGCCGGTCTGGGGTCCTGAAGGGCTGGGAGACCGGGTGATGGCTTTGGCTTCCCGGGCCGTGTACGACAGGGGCCTCCCATCGGACGCGGCGGCTCAGATTCACCGTATTCGCCACCGCATGACCAAGGAACGGGCCAAGCTCAAACTCGGCCAGATCAGCCTCAAGTTTTCCCCGGGCGGAGTTGTGGACGCGGAATTTTTAACTCAGTACCTGCAACTGACCCACGGCCGGGAACATCCCGGCCCCATCCGGTCCACTCGTACCCGTTCGGCGTTGGAAGCTCTGGCTCGGGCCGGTTTTGGCCCTCCCGGCCTGGCCCGGGTGGCCGAAGCGTACCCGTTCCTCAGCCATTTTTCCGGCCGCTTGGGCCTGTCGTACGACCGTTCCGGGGACCGGGCGGTGTACCGGCCCGAAGAGATCGACCGTATCCATCCGCCCCTTTCAGGCGGTTCCGCCGCTAGGGCCTTGGAGCGAGCCATGGCCCAGGTGGCCGAAGCGTACGCCCTGGTCTTTGGCGGCGCCCAAAACGGTTCGGGGGAGCGGCCATGAGCCTCAAAAAGAAGAACGGCGGTTCCCGGGATTCCTCCCAACCCCTCCAGGACGATCTGGCCCTGGTCCGGAACAGCCCCTTTTTGGCCGGCCTGATGGTGGAAGGCGCCTGGCGCGATCCCTCGCCATCGCCCCTCCCCCGCGAAGAGGACGAATCCGCCGAACCCTTCCGCCGCGAATTGACCCGCCGGATCGGCGACCCCGAGGAAGCCCTGGGTTGGCTTCGGTGGACGCGCTTCCGCACTTTATTGGAACTGGCCAAGGGGGATCTGGGCGGAGAATGGACTCCGGCCCAGCTCCAGGCCCGCCTGAGGCGCCTGGCGGAAACCCTGGTGGACGCCGCCGGTCGGGTGGCCGAAGAGGGTCTTCGCGAACGCTACGTTCATCCGCTGACCCTGGAACGAAGGAACATCCAGCCGGCCTATGCCATTTGCTCCATCAGCCGGCTGGGGTCCGGCGACCCTCTGTACACCACCGGCCCGGCGCCGGTTTTCATCCATTCCCGGGCGGCGGAATTCGCTCCGGCCTTAAGCGAAAAAGACCTGGACCAGGCCCGCCGGTCGGGCAAGGAATGGGTGCCGGCCCGCGAATACTTCCACCGCCTGGCCCGCCGCACCTTGGGCTTTTTGTCCTGGCCCAGCGCCGCCGGCCGAGGCGTGGACCCGCTGGCCGAAGACCTCCGCGCCGCCGAATCCGCGCCGTTGATGCCCGGCACCCTGGTGGTGCTGTTTTCGGCGTTCGATGAACATTTCGGGCCGCGGCGGCCGGTCCGGGAACGGCTGGCCCTGATGCGGCTTAGGTTTTTGTCGGGCCAGGAACGGTTGGGCCGGGCCATCGAAGCCGCCGCCAAAGGCGCCTTGAGCCGGATGGCCCGGGAACTGGGTTCCCGCCTACGACCCGCCGTGAACGCCTGGTTCCGCGATCGGACCCGAGCCGAGGCCCTGCCTTCCTTCCGGGGAAGCCTGCTGGACATCGAGCGGGGCGTCCGGCTGGTCCAGTTCCGAGCCGCCCAGGACGATCCCGACCTGTGGGACCCCTGGCCCATGAAGGGCCTGGACCGGCTGGCGGCGGCCGGGCTGGTGGATGCCGAAATCAAAACCAGACTCCAGAAAGCCTATGGCTTCCAATGGCTGGCCGCCAACCGGCTGGCTCTTTTAGGGCCGGGCGGGCCGGACGACTGGGACGCTCTTCAAAGCGGCCAGTGGGATGAACGGTTGGGCCTGCCCGACGCCGGGCCCCGGCTGGTTCAGGAAATCGCCGCCGCCCGAAGCGTTTTGAGGGATTTGGTTCGGGAATGAGCAAATAGCTGTCAGCTATCAGCTGTCAGCTATCAGCTTGAGAGGAAGGAACTCGGTTCTTCCGATCTCCAGGCTTCGGCCGGGTGATGAGAAAATGAGCACAAATCGCCGGGTCCGAAAGAAAAGAACGGACAAAAAGGCGGAAAAATAATAAAAAGAACCCCCGGCCGGACATCAACGCCCCGGTTTGGGCAAAATCGAAAAAGTTCTCTTGTTCCAGGAACGGATAGCTGACGGCTGATCGCTGAAGGCTTCTTCCCGGCAGGATTCCAAAGGCCGGCGCTATCGACCACCGGCCTAAGGAAAAATCGATGAATCGCTCTTACTCCAAGAGCTGATAGCTGACGGCTGATAGCTGACAGCTTCTTCCACGAGGTTCACCATGACGCACGGCTTTCCTAAACCTCAAGGGTTATACGATCCCGCCTTCGAACACGACTCCTGCGGCGTGGGCTTTTTGGCCAATATCGACGGGTCGCGGACGCATCAGCTTATCCGGCAGGCCATCGAAGTCCTGATCAACCTGACCCACCGGGGGGCCACGGGATCGGACCCCGAAACCGGGGATGGGGCGGGGTTTTTGTTCCAGACGCCGGACGAATTTTTCCGTGGGGGCGCGGCGGGGCTGGATTTTTCGCTCCCGCCCCGAGGCCGGTACGGAGTGGGCATGGCCTTTCTGCCCACCCAGGCCTTTGCCCGCCGGGAATGCATGGCCATTGTGGAGGATGAAGCCCGGGCCAAGAGCTGCCGTTTGTTGGGCTGGCGCGAAGTGCCCATCCACCGGCCGGCCGTGGGCCGGACCGCTCAGGCCAACTGCCCGGACGTGGCCCAGTTTTTCCTTGCCGGACCCGAAGAGGATGAAGACGCCCTGGAACGCCGGCTGTACGTGATCCGCCGCCGTATTGAAAAACACGTGGCCCTGAACCAGGCGTCGGG
>JAGVGV010000022.1 GCA_020056895.1 Deltaproteobacteria bacterium | reverse complement strand
CAAGGATCGCATGGCTGCCGCCCGGCCTTGAGCCGTCGCTTCGTTCATCCGGGCGGGGCCTCGGCCCAGGCCTGCCAGAAAAACCCCTTCCAAACCGCCGTCCAGCGGCCGCCACTTGGGGTCCGCCTCCTGGTAAAAACCATCCCGGGTCAGGGGCACGGAAAACATCCGGGCCAGATCGGCCGCCGGGCTCGGTTCCAGGCCGGTGGACAGGGACACCCAATCCGCTTCGATGTTCCTTTTTTCCGCCAGGATGGGGTCATAAAAGGCGACAACCGGCCGCTCCCCGGAGGTATCGACCTTGGGCGGATCGGCGGGATTGAAGGGGATGAACAGCACACCCTGTTCCCGAGCCTCGGTGTACAGCCGTTCCAGGTCCCCGTAGGTCATGATGTCCCGGTACAGCACGGTGATCCGGGCCGGGCCGTGGTTTTCCAGAATCCGCGAGGCTGCGTCCAGGGCGGCCGCGCAACAGATTCGGGAGCAATAGTTATTGGGTTCTTCCCGCGATCCGGCGCATTGGATGAGCACCAGCTCGCCGGCCGGGCCGCCGGCTTGGGCCAGATGGTCTTCCAGTTCGGCCGTTTTTACCAGGCGGGGGTGGCTTCCCAACCCGTACGCGGTGGTTTCGCGAAGCCCGCCGCCGGTGGCCAGGACTACGACCGCGTGGTTCACCCAGGTTTCCCGCCCGCCAGGACCGGCTACCAGAGTCCGGAAGGCGCCGGGCCGGCCGCTGGTTTTAACCACGTGCGATTCCAGGTGAACGGTGACGCCGGGATGATGCTCGACGTCCGCCGCCAAAGCCATGGCTTCGGCTCGAAGGGAAGGGGACCGGTACTGAAAAAGATTGCCGCCCAGCCGGTTCTGTTTTTCCACCAGAACCACCCGGACGCCGAAAGTGGCCAGAGTGTGAGACGCGGCCAACCCGGCCGGACCTCCGCCCACCACCAGCGCCGTGGGCGCCGCCGCCCGTTCGGGAGCCGTGTCTTCGGCGTTTTTGATCCCCGGGTTTCGAGCCATCAGCCGTTCAAGGCCCGTTTCGATCTCGAACAGCGCCGCCCGAGCCCGGTGGTGGGGTTCGGTGCGGAAAGCGGGGGTCAGGTCCACTCGTTCCAGGGCGTCGGGGGACAGATTCAACTCCCCGGCCAGATCATTCCGAGTGGTCCCGTCCCAAAGGGGACGGAACCCGGCCAAGAGCAGATGAGTGGCTTCGGCCTGGCGGACGGCTTCGGCCAGGGCTTCCCGGTCGATCGGCAGGGCCAGGGGGATGGTTCCGACCACGCCGGGCCGGGCCGTTATTCGGTCCAGTTCAGGAAGAGGGCCTTCGGCGGTGATGAGGTCCCAGGGCGCGGCCACGAGAATCCGGGGCAGGCGGTCGGCCCCCGATCCGGGTGTAGCGGCGCGTTTTTCGTCTTCCACTCCGGCCGGGCCGCCCGAGGCCTGCCGCAAAAGATTTTCGGCCTGGGCCGAAGCGGTTCCGGCGGCGATCAGCGTTTCGGCCGCGTCGGTCAGCCTTCGGGCCGATTCCAGCACCACCACGCCGTCTTGGCCGGCCCATTCGGGAATCGGGTGGCCCAGCGCCTGGCCCGCGGCCAGAACCACCAGATCGAAGTCTTCATGTTCCAACCGGCCGGCCGGGTCCACCCAGTACAGCCGGGTTTTTCCCGGTTCGCCGCCCGGGTCCAGGCTGTGAACCCGGCACCGGACCAGCCGAACGCCGTCCTCTTTTTCCGCTTCGTCCCGGTATCGTTGAAAATCCCGGCCGTGGGTCCTGATGTCCATATAAAAAAACGTGGTCTCCACCCGGCGGTTCCAGCGCCGCCGGGTGAGCCGGGCTTCCTTGAGGGCGAACAGGCAGCAGGCCTGGGAACAATAGTCCGCGCCGATCATGGGGTTGCGGGACCCCACGCAGGCGACCCAGGCCACTCGTGAGGCCGGCCGGCCGTCGGACGGCTTGATGGGGCCTTCAACATCCATACCGGCATGAGGTCCGCCGTCGCTGACGAGCCGTTCGTACTGAAGCGATGTGAGCACGTCCGGGTTTTGGCCCCGGCCGTAAAAATCCACGTTGAAGGGATCGTACAGCCCCGGGCCGGCGGCCCAGACCACCACGCGGGCTTCGATCGAACGGGTTTCATCGGACCCTTTCAGGTCGATGGCGGCCGTGGGGCAGACGGCGGCGCAGGCGCCGCATTGGGTGCAGGCGGAAAAATCGATGACCGGCGCCGTTCCGGCCCACAAAGCGGCGGGAGGGGCGATGGCTTTTTTCAACCCCACGCCGGCCTGGAACAGGTCGGGGACGCCCACCGGGCAGGCGGCCAGACAGGCGCCGCAGGCCAGGCATCGATCCGGGTTCACGCCCCGGGGCCGGGTTTGCACCTCGATCTTCATCCGGCCCGGGGTCCCCTGGACGTCAAGGACCCTGGTTCCGCCCAGGAAGGTGATTCGTGGATGGATGAAGCCCCGTTTCAGGCAGAATTCGGTATCGGGTTCGCGGCCGGTCATGGGGAGCATCCGGCAGAGGCCGCAATGGTCGTTGGGGTATTGGATGTCCAAAAGGCCCAACAGACCGCCCACGTGAAAGGCCGTGTCCACCAGAACCACCCGGCGGCCGGCTTCGGCCAGGTCCAGGGCGGCCCGGAGCCCTCCGATCCCCGCGCCCGCCACCACCGCGTCGGTCATTGGGGCCGTCATGACGGGGGGTTACTCCTT
>JAGVGV010000671.1 GCA_020056895.1 Deltaproteobacteria bacterium | reverse complement strand
GGGCCAACCGGCCGGCCGGCTCGTATGGAAAGGTGTAAAAAGCGGCCAATACGGCCACCACCAGGCCGTAGGCCAGAACCGCCGAAACCAGAAGAACCGTCCGTGCGGGCCGGGAGGTCATGCCGGACCTCCGGGGGAGGCCAGGCGGAGGGACACATCGAGCTGTTCGGGATTCAGGTACCGGGGCCGGATGTGAAGCTGAACCACCTGGATGGCCTGGTCGCTGGTTTCCACGCGGTACAGAAAGCGAACCAATTCCGCCAGGCCAATGCCGTTGAGCCGAAGGTCCACCTCGAGGGCGGCCGATGTTCCGCCCGATTCCGCCGCCGAAGCCACCGGGGTCATGGATTCGATCTTATCGGCCAGACCCGTTTCCTTGGCCAGACCCTGCAGGTAGCTGAAGGGGGAAAAGTCCTTGCTTCGCGTTTCCAGCCGCTTTTTCATGCGCTCACGGCTTTGCACCAGGCCCTGGTATTGGGCGGCCAGGGTCCGCATTTCGGCCAGGTCCTGCTCCAGCCGGACGGTGGCGCCCGCTTGTCCGGCCCGCCGCCTCTGAAGCGGTTCGTACAATAGGGTATAGATCAGCACGAGGGCCACCAGCGCGGCTCCGACGCCGACCACCAGGCGTTCACGCCGATTCAGCCTCACAAGGGACTCCGTTTCAGGGTGATCTTGAAATTAAGGACCCGGGTGTTGGGGTCCATCCGGGCGTTGCCAATGGTGGCTTCCTCGATCTTCGGCAAGGCGGCTAATCGGCTTTTCAACCGGTCGATGGTTTCGAAATCCCCGCCTTCGCCGGTGATCTGCAACGATGCCGGGCCGATGGACAGGTCGGTGATCCGCACCGCCGGGTATTCGCCCACCAACCGGCTGACATCCAGGAAAAAGTCCAACGCGCCGGGTCCCGGACCGGCCAGGGGTCCCGATATTTTTTTCAGTTGGTCCAGTTCCTGCCGCATCTGAGCCAGCGGGGCGACCACGCTGGTCGCGTGAGGCGCCGCGGCCCGGAAGATTCGCTCCATCTCCACCCTGGCGGCATTCTGGCGGCGGCCGCGAAGGTAATCGGCGTAGTACGCGTCGGCGCCCCAAAACAACAGCGTCAAGCCGGCCAGCGAGGCCATGATCGCCAGGGGCATCCGGTGCCGGGTCAGGGAACCATGAGGGGCCTGGGCTCCCTGGCGGAGGTTGGCCATCCGGCCCGGCCGGATGGCCTGAAGGGCCAGGCCGTAGCTGGTCAGGGAATCGGCCGAGAACCCGGCCAGCGTCCGATCGCCCGCCGCCAGGTCCATCACGCTTCGAACCGGTAATCCCAGGGATCGGCTTAAAAACGGAACCAACCCGGGCGTCCGTTCTCCTCCGCCGGCCAGGACCAGCTCAACGTCCTTGCCGCCGGATTCCAAGTACGGCCCGGCCAGGGTGGCCAGAATTTCCCGGAGGATGGGGTCCCAGGCATCGGCCAGGCTTTTACCGGGGCCGTCGCCGTCCGGCTGAGGAACCAGGCTTTTTTTCAAATCCTCGGCTTCGAACAAGGCCTGGCCGGTGGCCATAGCCAGCCGGTGAGTGATGTCGGCTCCACCATACGGAACCGACCGGACCGCCACGAGCCGATCCTCGTCGAACAGAGCCAGGCCGGTTTGGGAAGCGCCCATATCCACCAGCAACCGGTAAAGGGGACCGGACGGGTCCCGAAACAGGCGCATGCCGGCGCGGACCAATCCCAGGGATTCGGGAAGCACCAGGTGGGGGTCCAAACCCGCCGGAGCCAGGGTTTCGAGCAAACCGGCCACATCCGATTGAAGCGCTCCGAAGATCAGCCCGGGCCGGGGGGATTCATCGGAGGGATCGAGCCGCACGAAATCCACGGACAGATCGTCAATGGGGGACAGGAACAGCGGTTCGGCCTCGAAGCGGATGACCCGCCGGACCTTGTCTTCTCCGTCGAAAGGCAGTTCATGGGGATACAGCCCCGCCTGGAGGCTGGAAAGCCCCGCCGCCACACGGGTTTTGTTCCCGGCCAGGGCCTGGAGCGCGGCCAAAACTCCGCCGGCGATTTCCGTGGGATGGGGCGCCCGATCCAGAGGGAATTCGGATGAAACGGCGCCATCCCACCAGACCTCCCCCTCCCGGCGGACCACGCGCACGGCCTTGACTCCGGTCCGGCCCAGGACCAGCCCTACGGCGGTCTGAGGCGAGGTGAATCGGGCGATCAGCGGCGAGGCCATCGTACGAAGGTCCTTCCATCCCGGTGGGGAGTGGCTTGAAGGCCGAGGCGGTCTTTCACCGCCGCGGCGCATCCGTCGACATTATGGATGTTCAACCGATTCGGAAATAAACGATCCGGGTTCCGGCGTTGGTCCGGCGGACCACGGCCTCGATCAGAGTCCGGGCGTCCCGGAAGCGTCCTTCGATCCGGACCAGAAAAAAAGAACTGGCCACGCTCACCCGGCCGGCCAAACGGGCGAACGTGGCGGGGGTGAGCCCGGTTACGTCCTTGAGCTGATCCACCTTTTCAAAGGGCTCGGCGGATCGGCGGTCCATTATCTCCCGGGCCACCTGCTCCGTCAAGCCATCGTCCAGGCTCCTCAAGACCTTTAGGCCGGCGGTATTGACATTGATCCGGCCGTCGGAATGGACGGTGACCACTTCGTCGAGCCCCGGCTTGTCCTCTTTTCCATACAGAATTTCCGGAGTCCACCCCTTGACCCGGGTCAGTTGACCCAGGGTGTCGAAGGGCCGGTCGCCGGC
>JAGVGV010000444.1 GCA_020056895.1 Deltaproteobacteria bacterium | reverse complement strand
TCCGGCCGCGCCGGTGCTTTTTCAGGCGAACCTACCAGGAATCGGGCGGGTTGACAAGCAAGGGGCCGGGGGGTCGATAGGGGGAAGCCCAATACGGCGAGGCGGGCCAGGGCGCCCCGCACGGACCTTCCCCCATGGCCAAGGGGGAAGCGGTTCTCCCAGCCGGCCGGAGACGAAGCCTCCGACCCCTGCTGGGAGGTACGCTCCAGGAGCTAGACCAGTTCCTTGATGCGGACCACGAGGGCTTCGGGGTCCACGGGTTTTTGGAAATAATCGTCGGCCACCAGATCCTTGCCGTCGGCATGGCTGTAATGGGTATGGCCGATGTGGTCCACCACCGCCGTCAGCATGATCACCGGGATGCCGCTGAGGTCCTGGGATTTGGCCAGCTCACGGGCCACCGCGTACCCGTCCTTGTCCGGCATCATCACGTCCAGAACGATCAGGTCCGGCTTTTCGTTTCTGGCTTTTTCGAGTCCCTCGACGCCGCCATAGGCCGCCAGGGGGGTCAGGCCCGAAGCTTCCAACAGCATGCTTACGGCTTCCACCAGATCCGGATCGTCATCCACAATCAGTATCCGCTTCGACATTCCTAAAGCCCTCCTCAAGGGGGAATCCATTCCGGGATCGCGGCCACGGGGCGCTGATTCCATCAAAGCCGAATTTCGCGGTTGCCTTGTACCGCTGCTTCGAACTGCCGGCCGCAAAATTTCGGATCACAGGGAATTTACGACACCCCCAGCATCCCTGTCAACCAAAGACCGGCCTCGATCATGGGCCTTCATGCTCGCGGACGGTGAACGGACGGCGGCCGGTCATGGATAGGAAAAAAGCGATCAGCCTCCGGGCCGCGACCTTGCGCCAGGAAGGAGGCCGCGTGGGGTCCCTTCCTATATATATTATATCCCCGCCCGGAAAGAAAACCACCCGCCGGAGGAACCGCCGGCCCCGAGGACCCGCCGGGAAGAAGCTCTTGACCTATAGCTTTACCCCCGCCGCGTCCAGGATGTCGGGCACCTTGTCTTCCTTGCCAATGGCCATGATGTGAACGCCGTCGGCCAGCTTTTCGTCCTTTATCCGCCGGATCATCCGGCCGGCGATGGCGATGCCCGCTTCCAAGGCCTTGCCTTTGGGCGCGGCCGCCATTTCATCGATCAGGTCCTGAGGCACCTTGATGCCCGGAACGTTCTTGTTCATGAACCGGGCCATGGCCGCCGAAGTCAAAAGAATGATCCCGGCCATGATTTTGGCTCCAAAGGGCCGGGCGTAGGCCATGAATTCGGCGAAATGGTCCAGATCGTACACCGCCTGGGTCTGAATAAATTCCGCGCCAGCTTCAATTTTTTTTTCAAATTTGATGAGCTGGGGTTCGATCGGGTCCGCTTCGGGCGTGACAATGGCTCCGGCGCAGAATTTCACCCCGCCGTCGAGTTGGTTGCCGGCCAGGTCGTACCCCTTTTCGAGCGTCCGGATGGTCCTGACCAGTTGGGACGAATCCAGATCGAACACGCTTTTGGCGGTTTTATGGTCGCCCACCACGATGGAATCGCCGGTCAGGCAGAGCACGTTGGCCACGCCTCGGGAATGGGCGAACAAAAGATCGGCCTGAAGGGCCAGCCGGTTCCGGTCCCGGCAGGTCATCTGCAGGATCGGTTCTCCGCCCATTTCCTTGATCATGATGGCCCCGCCCAGGGAAGGGTACCGCATCACGCTGGATTGGTGATCGGTAACGTTGAGGGCGTGGACCTTGTCCTTGAGCAGTGCGACATGCTGCCTGAAATGACCCAGGTTCGTCCCCTTGGGCGGCGCGGCTTCCGCGGTGATGACAAAATCTCCGGATTCAAGCACTTCCTTGAACGTCCTGGCCATGTTGACGGCTCTCCTTTCGCTGACGGGGAGCAAAGATACCAGAAGTAACCGCTGGGCGGATCCAGGGGACCCTGGGGGTCCGAACCGCCTCCCCGAAATCAGGTTCCGGGCGCCTGGAACCGGCCCGGCTTGGGTTCCACGTTGTGGTGCCGGGGGGGTTGGTAGCGGCGCATAAGATCGAGTTTGTCGAAGGACTTGAGCCGGTTATAGATCAGGGTCCAGGCGCAGTCCTTGTTGGGGTCGATCTCGCATTTCCCCGCCTTGGTCCCGCCGCAAGGGCCGTTGACCAGGCCTTTGTGGCACGAGGTAACCGGGCAGATGCCGCCGGTTTCGCCCAAAATGCATTGGCCGCACTGCACGCAGACTTCCAGGAAAGTCCCGGCCGCCGATTCCTTGCCGATGAACAGGGTATCGAGTGCCGGCACGACCATTTTTCCAAATTGACCGGCGATGGTCTGGACGCCGAAGGCGCAGGTCATGATGACCAGAGCCTCGGCCGAAGCCACGGCGCCCTGGTGTTCTTCCAGGATTTCGTGGCTTAATTCATCGCAGGCCACCGGGACCACGGTGGAGCCCGTGACCATTTTTCCCCAGGACAACAAGCGTTCCCGCATGGCCGCCACCTGGGGAGCTCCGCCGGTCTGAGTCAACGTCACGCAGGTGCCGCAGCCCACCACGAACAGACGGGTATAGCCCTCCAAAAGGCTTTCCAAGGCCGTATCGAGCTTGGGTTGGGTGATCGATCGAATCATGCTCGCTCTCCCTTGATGGATGGTTCACCGGCGGGGGATCCCCGGTTCTCGTCGTTTTTATCCCTGGCCGGTCCGCCTTGGAAAAAAAACGGCGGTCCGCCTATTTTCAAGGATGGCCTCAGGCGCCTTCCAGATCGCACCGCAAACAGCGCCGGGCCTCGTCCCTGGCCTGATCCTGGGTGTATCCGGCTTCCACTTCGCGAAAATCCTGGACCC
>JAGVGV010000156.1 GCA_020056895.1 Deltaproteobacteria bacterium | reverse complement strand
GTCCTTTGGTAAGACCGCGTCCCAATGTTCAGACTCTTCGCGGTTATAAATGGGCGAACAGTAAAAGTGAAAGAGAAAAGCAGGGCGACCGCTATGCCCAATCCATAAAATACTGTATTATACCAAGTGGTTATGGATGAGGCCGACAACGAGTTTCTTTTTTTTCAGTTCTAATCTTCTCCCGGCCCCCAGTTACCCACGCCAACCAGCGAAGAACCACCCTGGATTATCGATTCGCTATTGAATTGAAATTGGTTATCCCCTAACTTCGTGGCGCATCCCGCCAATTGCCGGAGAACCCATTTTTTTTTGACATCCGTTTATAAAAATGGTAGTAACAATGAAAACAGGCGGTTGTATTTTTAAGGAGAGAAACCTATGATTGATATGGTCTACCGTCGATTTGGATTTATACCCACAAGAGTTATCTTTTTTCCCGAGGCTCTTCCCGCCATTGACGGTTGTCATTTCGTTCAACTGATGTCGTATAATATCCTACCCTTTAATACGCTCCCATTTTATAACGAATCGAACTATTGGAGCACCCGAACAGTTCATATTGATTTAACTCAGGACTTGGACAATATTTTTGGTAAAATTCGAAAAAAAAGGCGGTATATTATCAGGCGTGGGCTTTCGATGGGTTATAATATGTATTCCAAGCCGCCAACGCCTTCGCTTCTCAAGCAGTTTCGTTCGATTTATAACCGAACCATCGCAAAAAGAACGGAAGGACAATTCATAATAAACCTGGATTTTTACAAAGCCATTATCAACAATATGACCACTTTCATTGGAGAATATGATGGTCACCTTCTCGAAATCATGTTCGTGATTCACGATAGCGAGAAAGCCTGGTGCTACAAAATAGTAAGACCAGAAACGGACCTAAGCCCGGAAATCAAGTATTATCTTGGCAGTACATTACAATGGGAGGTTCTCAACCAACTGAAAAATAAGGGGTGCAAACTTTTTGACTTCGGCGGCGTTGTACTCAACCCTTCGCATGATTTCCATGATTTCTCGATGTATAAAATGTCATTTGGCGGTGAACTCGCGGATATGCATCGGTACTATGGGGCGACGAGCAGAATGGGAAGCCTCGCGGGTTCGTTTAGGAATAAAATACAGCAATTCATACATGGGAGACCAAATTGATTATATGTTACAGCCTATAACTTCGCAATTCAAAAATTTGTCCTGTTATATATAACATTTGGGACGTCCAGGAAAGGACATGATGTTGTTTGTTTTGCTCCAGAGCCGCCATTTGGAATCCAGGCTGGATGTTTCTCCGTAGTCCCGGAACAACCCTCAGGGACGGGTGTTCCTCCATATTAAACGGACGAAAAAAATCGACCAAAACGCCCGATTTTGAACCAGACCACTAGCCCAACTAGTTCATCCATTACTGGATTTCAGCCTCACGGAATCCATCGCGAGGGTTTGCCTTATCCGGCCCTTCCAAGCAGGTCACCCGGATTCACTTTGCGCCAACCTTCCGAGTGGAAGAAGTCGAAGGTTTCCGATGGACAGGTCTCTCTTCCTGTCCCAATTCCACCCGAAGCGGATTTTGTGGGTTTTCTCCCGTTTCAGGCTCGATTGATATCGGCTTAACCGCTCACCACTGCGTTCAACAACACCCGGGCCTCCCCGTCGAATCATGCGCGGTTGCCGATGAACCCATCCTGATCCGTGTATTTGACTAGACCTTCGACGCGGGCCCATACCCCCGGGAGACCCCACCGCGGCAGACTTTTTTATGTGAAAAAATACGCAACGAAACCGGAGGGCTGGAGCATATTTCAGCCGCGGGCGTATCCCAAGGTACATCGAGACTGAATTATGGGAAATCTTGTGTTTCATCAGGCAGTTCGAAGCCATATTTGAAAACAACCGCATCATTTCGGATAAATTCCCACCAAAATGAATACAATAAATAGTGGAAAACCCTGCAAGGATTGGATACCATTCCGCCGAAAAGGCGGCCGATAACCGCCACATGCCCATGGGCCCGCCCATGGAATCCCTTAGAATACAATTAGTGGTTTTATCATGAAAATTGAAATGTTGGTCACGATCCCCCACGTCGGACGGTTGGCCCTGCCAATTCCAAAATGTTCGGACCACGGACCAGGCTGGCCATCATTCCCGTTGATCGCCGGTCTGGTAGTGCTGTTTTTCTGTCTGGGAACAGCGCCTTGGGCGGAAAAACCAGCTCGAGCTCAGGAACTCACCCCGGTCCATGTGGGTTGGGAAGAAGCCTTGAAACCACCCTACTTGATGGTGGATGACCAAGGCCGGCCCCATGGCGTCATGGTGGACATGCTGGAAGCGATTCTCCAAAAAAACCAGATCCAGGCCATCCATCACTTTTTCCCCTGGAAACGGTGCTTATATGGGCTCCAGGAAAAAACCCTCGATATCGTGCCCAACAGTTCCTTTACGGATGAGCGAACCCAGTTCGCGTGGTACACCAACTCGTTTTATAAAACCCACCTGATGCTTTTTTACCGAAACGATCTATTCCCTTCGCCGCCCCGTTTCCACACCCCCGAAGACCTCAAGGGATACCGATTGGGCGGCCAACTGGGCTTCAATTACCAGGAATACAAGGGGATCGTCGACATTGAAACCGGATCGACCTCGGTCGAGGCGCTGTTCTTAAAACTCCACTACGGCCGGGTGGATTTGGCCATTTCCCAGCGGGAAGTGGTCTTTTGGCTGGCCCGGGAAGGCCGGTTGAGTCTTGACGGACTGGGCATGGTCTCGGATCCGGTCTGCCCGGAGCGTGATTTCCACGTGCTGACGGTCAAAAACGAACGAGGCGCGAGGCTGCGGGAGATTTTAGACCGGGGTCTTGAAACGCTGCGGGCCGATGGAACCGATCACGCCATTCACAAAAATTACTTGGGCGAAGCCGGGTTGCCGTACGCCGCCGAATAGGTTAGTATCCGGGCCATCCCCGAACGAACACGGCCGCTCGCATCGGTTCGCGGGCGGGCAACCAGGAATATCCTTGAAGGGAGTCGCCCATGAGCCGCCTGCTTTGGCAACCCGGTCCGGAATGGATCCAAAAAACTCATCTTACCCGCTTCATCCAGTTCGTGAACGACCAATACGGTACGGCCTTCCGGGAATACCCCGAACTATGGGAATGGTCCGTGACCCGGATTCCCGATTTTTGGGCGGCGGTCTGGTCCTTTGCCGGAATCATTCATTCCGCCCCCTATTCCAAGGTGGTGGACGACCCGGGCCGCATGCCAGGTACGGTCTGGTTTGAAGGCGCCCGGCTCAATTTCGCCCAAAACCTGCTCCGATACCGCGATGACCTAACGGCCCTCATCTTCAAAAGCGAAGCCCGGCCCAGCGTTCGCGTCACTTACGCCCAGTTGTACGACCGGGTGGCCCGGCTGGCCCGAAGCCTGAAAGCGGCCGGAGTGGTCCAAGGCGACCGCGTGGCTGGTTTCATGCCCAACATGATCGAAGCCGTGGCGGCCATGCTGGCCGCCGCCAGCCTGGGCGCCATCTGGTCCTCATCGTCCCCCGATTTCGGCATCAAGGGCGTTTTGGACCGGTTCGGCCAGATCGAACCCAAGGTGCTCTTCACCGCCGACGGGTATTTTTACGGCGGCAAGGCTTTCGGGTCCCTAGACAAAGTCCGGGGGATCATGCGGGAAATGAAGAAAACCGAAAAAGTCGTGGTGGTCCCGTACATCCAGGACCGGCCGGACCTTTCCGGGTTGCCCGAGGCGGTTTTGTGGGACGATTTTATCTCCCCCGAACCGGCCGGCGAGATCGATTTCGTCCAGGTCCCGTTCATGCATCCGCTTTACATCATGTATTCCTCCGGCACCACCGGCAAACCCAAATGCATGGTCCAGAGCCAGGGCGGGATTCTCATCAACCAGCTCAAGGAACACCTGCTCCACGTGAACACCGGCCGCGACGATGTGATCTTCTATTTCACCACCTGCGGCTGGATGATGTGGAACTGGCTGGCCTCCGGGCTGGCTTCAGGCGCCACGCTGCTGTTGT
>JAGVGV010000683.1 GCA_020056895.1 Deltaproteobacteria bacterium | reverse complement strand
TGGGCCAGTTCGGATCGTTGGACCTCGATTCGTACGTGACCGGAAAGGCCCTGGACGGCCTGTTCTTCATGCTGGCTGAGGAGGAACGGGACATCCGGACCAATCCCCTGGCCCGGGTCAGCTCGATTCTAAAAAAGGTGTTCGGGTCGAATTGAATCTGGGGGGAACCCTTTTTATGAAAGGATTCCCCCAGGCCCCCTTCCCCAAAACTTTTACGGCGGCGTTCAATCTCAAGATTTTGTAAGGCGGTTGGGAATCGCCCGGGACGGAAACGAGAAGCGTTTCGGGCTCGGGCGATTTTCAACCGGGTTAAAAAGTTTGGGAGGGGGTCCGGGGGGACCTTTTTCAAAAGGTCCCCCCGGATTAAAGAGGTTATTATGGAAAATGTGGTGCTGGTTACGGGGGGGGCGGGGTTCATCGGGTCGGCGTTGGTTCGGCTGCTTCGCCGGGTGGAGCCCCTGGGCGTGGTCAATCTGGACAAGTTGACCTATGCCGGCCATCGAGCCAACATCGATGCCCTGGCGGGGGACTCCGGCCATGTGTTCGTCCACGGAGACATTGGCGACTTGGAGTTGGTCCGACGGCTATTCCAGGAACACCGGCCGCGAGCGGTAATGCACCTGGCCGCCGAAACTCATGTGGACCGGTCCATCCTGGGCGCCCGGCCGTTCCTCGAAACCAACGTCCTGGGCACGCATGCTTTGCTGGCCGCCGCCCGGGAATACCACGCCGATTGCGGGCCGGATCGAGACCGATTCCGCTTTTTGCTTGTTTCCACGGATGAAGTTTACGGCTCGCTGGGGCCGAGTGATCCAGCCTTTACGGAAACCACGCCCTACGATCCCCGCAGCCCGTACGCCGCCTCCAAGGCCGCCGCCGACCACCTGACCGCCGCCTGGTTCCATACATACGGTCTGCCCGTTCTGATCACCAATTGCTCCAACAATTACGGACCCCGCCAGTACCCGGAAAAGCTGATCCCGCTGATGATCCTCCTGGCGATGGAAGGCTTGCCCCTGCCCGTATACGGAGACGGCCTGAACGTTCGCGACTGGCTGTACGTGGACGACCACGCCCGAGCGCTCCGGCTGGTGCTGGATAAAGGCCGGCCGGGGCAGACATATAACATCGGCGGAGCGGCTGAAATAGCGAACATCGATCTGATCCGGACCCTTTGCCGCCGGTTGGACGATCTGATGCCGGAATCCCCTCACCGGCCGCACGAACGTTTGATCCGCTTCGTTCCGGACCGGCCGGGGCATGATCGCCGGTACGCCATGAATTTCAAAAAAGTGAAAAGCGAATTGGGATGGGAGCCCAGGGAATCCTTTGTATCAGGTCTGTTTCAGACCATCGACTGGTACCTCGAACATCCGGAATGGATTCAGGCCGTGGCCGGGCCGGAATTCCGCCAATGGCTGAAGCGGCAGTATGGAACGGCCGCTTAAAAGGGCGTACGGGGAAGCAGCCCGACAGGTCGGGTGTAAGGTCAGGACCGGCCGGCCAATAGCAACGGATCGTCGGTGAACAGGCCGTCCACGCCCAAGGCCAGAAAACGGTCCATATCGGGCTGGGCGTTCACCGTCCAAACGTTCACCAGATACCCCGCCGCCCGGAGAGCCCTGGTTTCGTCATCGTTCACCAGCCAGGCCGCGGGGTGCCAGGCTTCGGCGCCGCATTCTCCCAGAACCTTGAAAGGGGCGAATCCGGCTTCTTCCACCAGGGCGGCCGTGGCCAGGCGGGGAATCCGGTTCTTGGCCTGGACCAGGTAGGGATGGTGGAAGGACGACAAAAGTACTCGGTCGGCCATCCCCAATCCGCCGATCAGGCCGGTCACCGTCTCAACAACGCGGCCGTGGCCGGGCTGACCGGACAGGTCCTTGATTTCCACGTTTACCCGCCAGGCCCGGTCACTGGTGAAGCGAAGAGCCTCCTCCAGGGTGGGAATCCGTTGTTCGGGGTACTGGGACAGGGCTTCGGCCGGGATTTGTCCGGACTGGATTCGGCCAAAGGGGTCAGTCTGAAGGAACCAGGCGCCCGCTGAAAGCTGCTTCAATTCCGCCAGAGTAAAGGCGTCCACCCGGGCCGGCCGGCCGGCGAATTCCGGATGTCGGTCCAGATCGGTGGTCCGTTCCAGGGTGTCGTCGTGAAAGACCACGGGCTCGCCGTCCGCGGAAAGTTGAACGTCCAGTTCCCACATGTCGGCTCCGGCGTCAAAGGCCAGAGCCGCGGCGGCCAGGGTGTTTTCCGGAGCCCGGGACCGGTCGCCTCGGTGGGCGATGTTCAGGGTTCGGCGGGGCCAGGCCAGAAGGGTGCGGTCGATGCGTCGGGTTGAGGTCACGCGGAAATCCTCGGTTCTTCGATCGGGGGCCTTCCGGCCGGATACGGCTCGGAAAGCGCCTCCGATTGGCTTTTTTCGGCTACTTGATGCCGGCCACGGCCTGGCAGACGTTGAAGCAGTAATCGCCGATTTTTTCAAAATGATTCAGCATATCGGTGAAAATCAACCCGGGGTCGATGGAACAAACGCCGCCCCTTAACCGGGTAAGGTGGTTGCCCCGCATTTCCTCGCGCATCAGGTCAATGGATTCTTCGTACTCCCGGGATTTTTCCATGATGTTCGTCTGACCGGTTTTCATCGAATCGAGCAGGAACCGGAAAAAGTCCATGGTCGTGCCGGAGATTTTTTTGAAATCTTCCACGCCTTCCGGAGAGAGCTCGACGTTGTTTTCCACCATTTCCTCGATGAGTTCCGCGATGTTCTGGACGGTATCGCCGATCCGTTCGATATTGTTGACCATGCGCATGGATGAGGAAATACGCTTGGATTCCTCGAGGGTGATGTCGCGCTGGGAAACCTGGACCAGGTAATCGGTGATTTTTTTCTGCAGTGAATCCAGCGCGTTTTCCTTGTGCTTCCAGTCGCCCATGTCCTTGAGGCTTCGGGTTTCCATGCCATGGATCACATCGGACATCATCCGTTCGGCAATGCCGCCCATGCGGATGATTTCCTGGCGGGCCTCTTCCAAAGCCACCGCGGGTACATCCAGGAACTGGGAATCCAGGTATTGGGCTTCATACAGGTCCTGCTGTTCTTCGGAAGGACCTTTAATGGTGATGGCCGTGGCCACGCGGATCAAAAGCGGCAGGCCGACCAGGAAGACGGAAGCGTTGATCACGTTGAACATGGTGTGGGCGTTGGCGATGTACCGGGCGATGTTGGGCTTGTTGCCCTCAACAATGGCGTCCGCCGGTCCCAAGCCCATAAAGGAGGAGGTCAGCCATTCCACCAGGCCGACGAAATAGGGGAAAATAAGCACCATGTAGCAGACGCCCAGCACGTTGAACATAGTGTGGGCCCGGGCCGTTCTTCGGGCGTTGTAATCCGTGCCGATGCCCGCCAGTTCGGCGGTGATGGTGGTGCCGATGTTGTCTCCCAAAACCAGGGCCACGGCGGTGGGAAAGGTGAGCAGCCCCTGAGTGGCCAGGGCGATGGTCAAGCCCACGGTGGCGCTGGAACTTTGAAGGACCATGGTCACCACGGTGCCCACGGCCACGCACAAAAGAATGCCGCCGAAATGGCTGGTATCGAACCGGGTGAAAAATTCGACCACGGCGGCGGATTGCTTAAGCGGCGCCACGCCGTCGCTCATGATCACCATGCCGTAAAACAGCATCCCGAAGCCCAAAAGAATGCCGCCCAGGTCCTGGGTTCGCTTCTTGCCGGCGAACAGCCTCATGGCCGCGCCCAAACCAATGCAGGGCAAAGCCAGATCGGTGATTTTAAAGGCGATGAGCTGAGCGGTCATGGTGGTGCCGATGTTGGCCCCCAGAACCAGACCCACGGCCTGCTGGATGGTCAGGAGCCCGGCGTTGGTGAAACCCACGATCATGACCGTGGTGGCGCTCGAGCTTTGGATAACGCCCGTTACCAGAGTGCCGGTCAGACAGGCCACCCACCGATTGGCCGAAACGGCGGCCAGGATTTTTCGCATCCGCTCGCCGGCCACCCGTTGGAGCGAATCGGACATGATCCGCATACCGTACAAGAAGAGCCCCAGGCCGCCGATGGTTTGAAAAAAAATCAGTTTCCAACTCATAAGATCGTTCTTGCTTTCTTCAGTTCAGGTGGTTCGTCGTGGTTTTGGAGCCCCGCCGGGCGATGGACCATGCGTCCAGGGCAGGGCGGCGATCCGACCTCCGAGATAATCTCTTTAGCGGCCGTACCTACCATTCCACTCGGATGGGGGCAAGAAGAAACGACGGGGAAGTCCCCAATCATTTCATTCTTTCAGACCATAAACCCGGAAAAATCCGGGCGCGGGAGAACCTGGACCATGGTGGGTTCACCCTCTTCGGGCCGGCCGACCGCGATGGGGATGGTTCGAGGCGCGGCGGCGTCGCTGTACGAAGCAGTCAGGCTTGCGGCCAGGAGAAAGGACGGATGGTCCGCACCCAGAAGAGCGGCTCCCGGGACCAGCACCACCGGGCCAGGGTCGGTAATGGTATGGAGGATCAAGTCGCCCGGCCGGGACCAGGCCATCAGGGCTTCGTTTTCCCGTTCGTTCCGTCCGACCACCACTTTGAATCCATCCGGCAACCGGAAATGGCGGCCGACTTTCAACAGGTGCATCAGCCGGGGATCGTTAAGGCCTTCATGGTCCGCCAGTTCCTTCAGCCGATGGGTAAAAACGGGGTCGGTCAGCAGACAGCCGCCGGCCGGGTTGGGGTAGTTGGTTACGCCCCATTCGGCGGCCAAGGCGATTTGCGGTTTGCGGCTTCGGCCGGAGAACCCCAGCAGCCGGGATCGGTCCACAAGGCCCGTTTCTTCCATGGCCGTGGGCTCAAGAACCTGAGCCGAAAGGGGTCTGAGGATATGGCCGGCGAAACCGGATTCCCGGGCCACGGCGGCCAAGGACTGGCGGTTTTGGCTCATGGGCCTTTGCCCCAACACCTCGCCGGAAAACAGGAAATCCCCGCCCTCATCCCTCATGATCCGGCCGGCCTGGGCGAACATCAAGGCGTGGCAGTCGATGCAGGGGTTCATGTACCGGCCATATCCGTATTTGGGGGCTCGAAGCATCACCAAATGAGGTTCGGTCAGGTCCACGGGGCGAGGTTCAAGACCGATGGCCCGGCCCGAAGCCATGGCCCGGTCGGCCCCGAAAAAAGGCGTGACGAAGGTCAGGAGCCGGACGTCGATGCCCTGCCGTTTGAGCGTGAGAGCGGCCAGAAGGCTGTCGAGGCCG
>JAGVGV010000409.1 GCA_020056895.1 Deltaproteobacteria bacterium | reverse complement strand
TTACAGCGGCGGGTCCGCCACGGATTCGCACCGTGTTCCGGGATGTTCCTTCGAAAGGAAAACGCTACCGCGTCTTTTACGGAGTCCCTGGAGGAAAGTCAAGCCCGAATCGCCGCGAAGGCGCCGGATGAAACCCAAAACCTTGGTTGGCGCCCCCCGTCGCCAAAGGCTTCACGCCGGTTTTATTTTTATCTTGCAATTTAGGGAACGATGGTTTAAGAATCTCGATTCGTCTCCCCGTGGGGGACGTCTTGTTTCTCAACAATGGCCAAAAGCCAAAGGAAGGTTGTATGACCTAGCGACTTCAACGAACAGCGGGGTGGGAAAAAGAAATTGAAAGCCTTGGGCAAACACCTGATCATCGAGTTTCACGATTGTGACCCCAGGGTCCTGGACGATGCCGAAGCATGCCAGGACATCTTCCTGGAGGCCGCTCGACGGTCAGGGGCTACGATCATCAAGCCGTTCTTCCATCAATTCTCTCCACACGGCGTCAGCGGCATTATCGTTATCGCGGAATCCCATTTTTCGGTGCACACATGGCCGGAATACGGGTATTGCGCCATCGACGTGTTCACCTGCGGTGACGACATCGAAGGGGACGCGGCCGTGGACTTCTTGCGGAAGAACCTGAAAGCGCAACACTTCTCGGTCATGGAGATCAAGCGGGGACTCCTGGATCGGCCGTCTTCCGAGATTCGATATAAGCCGGAGTACAAGCCGGAAATGGAGGCTACCTGAACGACGACGTCGGGTCCGCCGAAGTTTCCGGCGGCAAGAAGACCTCTGCCAATGGCGGATGACTTGGGATCGTTTTCCTTCCGGGCCTTTTTCGAGTCCACCCGGCGGGAAGGGTCCTTTCCGGTCCATCACGCCTGAGGCTTGCCTCGATAATTGAACCGCCCCGCCTGGGCTCCCGGGACCCACCGAAGCCCTCAGGCGGAGAGTACGAACATAGTGCCGAACCGGATCGAGGCGGGTGGAGGAACAATGACCTCCACCCGCCTCGTTGCTTCCAGCCCACTGCATTATTGGCCGCCTCGACCCCGAAGCGCCATGCGGCGTACAAGAAACCGGCCGACCCGCCGGGCATTGGCGGATCGGCCTGAATTGGGAACGGGTGGTCCGGCGAAGTCTTTTCGAGCGGAAAAGACTCGGCCGGAACCCTTGGGGGTTTATTTCAAAGCGTCGGCCACCTGGCGGCCGTAGGCCCGGCACTGGTCCAGCGCGTCTTCATCCGGATTCCACAGGGCCTTGAGGCCGTCGCCGATCATGGCGAAGCCCGATTCTTCCAACAATTTGTGGATGATCTTCACGCTTTCGCCGCTCCAGCCGTACGCCCCGAACGCGGCCGCCTTTTTGTTCTTGAACCTCAGGCCTTTGATCTGTTCCAGAATCGCCGCGATGGACGACAAAACCCCCTTGTTGATGGTGGGGGAACCCACCAGAACGGCCTTGGATCTAAACACTTCGGTCACCACATCGTTGTGGTCGGACCGGGCCACGTGAAAGCATTTCACTTTCAATCCCGGATTCCCGGCCACGATCCCTTCGGCGATGGCCTCGGCCATCCGCTTGGTCCCATCCCACATGGTGTCGTACAGGATCGTCACCTGGTTTTCCTGGTAATCCTGGGCCCACTGGACATACTGAGTCACGATCTGAAGCGGATTGTCCCGCCACAACACCCCGTGGCTGGGGCAGATCATGTTCACCGGCAGCCCAAACCCCACCACTTCCTCGATCTTCTTCTTCACCAACGGGCTGAAGGGGGTCAGGATGTTGGCGTAATACTTGATGCATTCCTGGTACAGTTCGGCCTGATCGGCCAGATCGTTGTACATGCCGCTGGTGGCGTAGTGCTGGCCGAAGGCATCGTTGCTGAAAAGGATGTTGTCGCCGGTCAGGTAGCTAAACATGCTGTCCGGCCAGTGAAGCATGGGGGCTTCCACGAAAATGAGGTCCATGGCGCCCAGGCTCAGCCGGTCGCCGGTTTTCACCACCTGGAAGTTCCAATTCTGGTGGTAATGGCCCTTGAGCGATTTGACGCCGTTGGCCGTGCAGTAGACCGGTTTGTCCGGAATCCGGCGCATCAGGGCGAACAGGCCGCCGCTGTGGTCCACTTCGGCGTGATTGGCCACCACGAAATCGATCTGATCGAGGTCGATTTCCCGTTCCAGGTTTTGAACGAAATCCTCGCCGAACGGTCCCCAGACCGTATCGATCACGGCCGCTTTCTGGTCCCGGACCAGGTAGGAATTGTAGGTCGAGCCCCGGTGCGTGCTGTATTCCTCACCGTGGAACTTACGGATTTCCCAATCAATTTTCCCCACCCAGGTAACGTGGTCGGTGATTTTGTGGGACATTGCGGTCCTCCTTTCAGTGCCACTAACTTAAACGATTAAAATGATGGACCCCCGCCGGCCGGGTGTCAATGGCGGCGGCCGAGGCAATCTTTCCGGGCGCAGGCCAGGCAGGGGTTCAGGGCCGGATCCAATTCACGGTCTGCCACCGCATAAACCATCACCAAATTCGCGGTCTGGTGGGCGTCCCTTGAATCAAAGCGAAGGCGGTCAAGAGTTTCGGGTCCGAATAGGGTCAGGAGGACGGCCCGGGCGGACTCAGGTAAATCGGGACAGCCGGGGTTGAAGCGGAGACCGGGAACTTTGGATAAGGGCTTCAAATACAGGCGGATCCGGTAGGCCAGAAAATCCAGGGCGCGGCCAAGCGTCCAGTCAATGAACCGAGGCCAGGCCTCGGGGGAGGGAAATCCGGTCCAGGGGGTTTGGGGGTTCACGCCCAGAGTCAAAACGGCGGCAATCCATTCGGAACCGGAGGCCGATAGGAAGGAATCCCGGGGGATACTCCCTTCCAGCCGACCCGGTTCCACCCGGTCAAAGGCCCCGGCGGGCCGGAGCACGGCCCCCGCCGAAGCGGCAATAGCCTGGGCATCGGCCGGAGCCATCCCCAGCGCCGCGGCCAGTTCGGCCGGATCCAAGGCCAGGGGGATGGGGGCGACAATGATCATGCATCCTCCCTTTAACCCGGATTTTGTGGTTGCCTTGAACCGCGGCGACGAACCCAACCGCGAAATCCGGGTTTAACCCAGCCGAAGGCCGGCCGCCGGGGGCTATTCCTGGAACTGGAGCCCGCACCAGGGACAGAATTTATAATCCTTGCTGGTGAGCGACTCCTTGCACGCGGAGCACTGAAGGTTCAGTTCTTCGGAACAAAAAGGGCAATAAACGAACTTGGACGTGAACCGGGCCAGTTCGGCGGGCAGTTCGTTCCAATGATCCTGGCATTCGTTATCCAGGCAGATTTTTTCCAGTTTGGCGGCGGCCGGTTGTTCGTCGGTCATGGTTCGCCTTTCCTTCCATCGGGGTGGCGTGGGCAACCCTAGGGGGAGCCCCTGTGTTGACTATAGCAGAGGCCCAAGGCTCGGGGCAAGAACCACCAGCGTTTACCGCCCGTGCCTGGAACCCACTCCTCAAAAAAAAATTGGACCGCAAAAAGCGGATGGCGGCCGGCCTTTCTCGCGGGGTGGAGGCATCCCCATCCACGAATCGGAAGTGGCTCATGGACCGGCGGTTCCCCGGAGGAACCCCAACAGCCCGGGGACGGCTCCGGACAAGGAAAAAAACCCAATGGGAAACAGACAGGTCAGATTGGTTCGACCCGGC
>JAGVGV010000372.1 GCA_020056895.1 Deltaproteobacteria bacterium | reverse complement strand
GCCGTGGTGGTCCGGACGGAAGGCGAAGTGGCCAGCCGCTGCCCCAACGCCCTTTGCCCGGCTCAGATCAAGGAGCGGTTGTTCCATTTCGGGTCCAAGCATGCCCTGGACATCGACGGCCTGGGGTCCAAGCTGGTGGACGCCTTGGTGGACCGGGGCCTGGTGAAAACGCCGGCGGACCTGTACCGGCTGGCGAAGGATCAATGGGCCGGGCTGCCTCGCATGGCTGAAAAATCGGCCCAAAACATTTTGGACCAGCTTGAAAAAAGCAAATCCATCGGTCTGGACCGGTTCCTCTACGCCCTGGGCATCCGGCACGTAGGCCGCCATCTGGCCGGAGTTCTGGCTCGGCGGTTCCGAACCCTGGCCGAATTCATGACCGCCACCACCGAAGTATTGGAAGCGGTTAATGAAGTGGGACCCGAAGTGGCCCGGAGCATTGTGGAATTCCTGAACGAACCGGGCAACCGGACTCTGATCGCGGACCTGATCGGTCCGGCCGTGGGCATTGTTCCCATGGAAGTGGAAGCTCCGGCGGCCCAGTCCGCCTTGGCGGGTAAAACCCTGGTGTTGACCGGAACGCTGGATGCTCTGACCCGCGACGAGGCCGCGAGCCGGATCCAGACGGCAGGCGGCCGGGTGAGCGGAAGCGTGAGCCGCAAAACGGACTATGTGGTGGCCGGCCGGGATCCGGGGTCCAAAGCCGACAAAGCCGCCCAACTGGGGGTGCCGGTTCTGTCGGAACAAGACCTGTTGAAGCTGTTGGAAGGCTGAAACGGGATCCATTTTCCGGATCCGGAGCCGCCGGGATGACTTTTTCGGTCGCGGCCGGTTTGGCATTTCCTTCGAGGAGGAGCATCAAGATGGCCGGAGCAAGGGCCCATTTGGTCATACATGGACGCGTGCAGGGAGTGGCGTACCGCTATTCGGCTCGCCGGGAAGCGGTTCGGCTGAAGCTGACGGGCTGGGTGCGGAACCGGGCCGACGGCTCGGTGGAAGCCCTATTCGAAGGGGAACCCGAATGGGTGGACCAGATGATCACCTGGTGCCGGCAAGGCCCGCCCGGAGCCTACGTGACCCAGGTGGACGTGACCCGGTCCGAGGCTACCGGCGCATTCACCCGCTTCGACATCACCTATTGACGCTCCGGCTGAGTTTGGGATCGACATGACGCCCCAGGAATCCATTCCCTTGAAAAAACGTCGTTGGCGCCGCTGGGCATTACTGATCTTGTTGTTGCTGGCGGTCGTGCTGCTGGCCGCCGGTCCGGTCTTGCGGGCCATGGGCGCGGCTCTGGTCCACGAAGACGCGCCCCGGCCGGCGGAGGTGATCGTGGTCTTGGCCGGGAGCCCCGTGGTGCGGGGGCTGGCCGGAGCCGACCGGTTCAAGGAAGGGCTGGCCCCGCTGGTCTATCTTAGTCGAGGCGGCCTGGAGCGGGCCGACCTGGTGGCCGGTATGGACCTGGGGGAGGCCGGCGACTGGGGTCTCCTTCAACGCATCCTTATCCTTCGAGGCGTCCCGTCGGACCGGATCTGGCTGGACCCGGTATTCGTGGACAGCACCATCGCCGAGGCAACCCGGGTCCGTGAATTCCTGGCGGACCGGAAGATGACCTCGATGATCCTGATCACCTCCCGCTTCCATTCCGGCCGGGCCCATGAAACCTTTCAGCGGATTCTGGGACCCGGAGTCCAAATCATCAGCCTGCCCAGCCCGTACGATCCTTTCGATCCCGACGGCTGGTGGAAAGACCGGGCCACGGCCAAACGTGTATTTTTCGAATACGTAAAAGGGGTGTTCATGTTTTGGGAATCCCTTTTCCAATCCGATTGATTTCCTGATTTTTACCAATAGTTGACAAAAACGGCGGAGTTCAGGATAAAATAGCGGCTTATAATTGGGGATCATGGGGACGGTCATTTGGAGAATTGTTTTTGAAAATGGTTTGTCCTTGAAGTTTTTGGGAAGGGGGTTTGGGGAAGCCCTTTTTTTAAAAAAGGTTTTCCCAAAGGGTTTCCCCCAAAAAGGAGCCGCCCATGACCCGCGAACCGTTTTATCCGCCGGATATCGAAACGTTGGCTCGATGGATATTGGCCGGGGAAGCCGAAAGCCGGGTTTTGGGGCTTCCTCGCGGCCTGTGGTTCTCACCCCGTCCGGACGATCCCTTCAAAATATCGCGGTACGGCCGCGCGTTGGAAACGCCTTTGGGCATGGCCGCCGGACCTCAGACCCAGTTGGCCACGGGGATATTGGCCGCGTACCTGGCGGGCGCCCGGTATATCGAGCTGAAGACCGTCCAGATTCTGGACCGGCTGACCGTTACCAAACCGTGCATCTTCATGGCCGGCCTGGGGTTGAACTGCGAATGGTCCCAGGAACTGATGCTCGATCAGTCCTTTGACCAATACCTGGATGCCTGGATTCTTTGCCATTGGCTGAAAGACCGGTACGGCTGGGGGACTCCGGCCGAACCGGGGTTCCTGTTCAACATGAGCCTAGGGTACAATCTGGAAGGCATCCAGAGCCCCGTCCTCCAACGTTTCCTGAACAAAATGAGCCATTGCGCAAAGGAAAAAACGGAAAAAATCGACCGGCTGGCCCGGGTGGATGCCCGAATCCGCGACCTTATGATTCCGGACCGGATTTCCGACAACGTAACCCTTTCCACCATGCACGGCTGCCCGCCGGACGAAATTGAAAAAATCGGCCGGTACCTGATCCGGGAAAAACGGCTCCACACCACCATCAAGCTCAACCCCACCCTCCTGGGCGCGGCCGATGTCCGCCGGATACTCAACGACACCTTGGGGCTCCGGGTCACCGTGCCGGATGAAGCCTTCGGCCACGACCTCAAATGGGACGACGCCCTGGGGCTGATCCGCCGCCTAGGCGATCTGGCCCAAAGCGTGGGCGTCCATTTCGGCCTCAAGCTGACCAATACCCTCGAAACCGTGAACGACGGCGGGTTGTTGCCGCCGAACGAAGCCATGGTGTACCTGAGCGGTCGGGCGCTCCACCCCATCAGCATCCGGCTGGCCCACCGGTTGCGGGAAGAATTCGGGCCGGACCTGGATCTGTCGTTTTGCGCCGGCGCGGATTGTTTCAACATCGCCGACGTTTTGGCTTCGGGGCTTCGGCCGGTCACGGTCTGCTCGGACCTGCTCAAGACCGGCGGGTACGGACGCTTGTCCCAGTATCTGGAGATGCTCCGGAAAAATCCTTCACCAGCGGAGGAATCCGGAGCCGACCAGGGCCGGACGGCCCAGGCTTATTTGGCCGAATACGCCGACCGGGTGGTTC
>JAGVGV010000292.1 GCA_020056895.1 Deltaproteobacteria bacterium | reverse complement strand
TCCGCAAGCAGGAGGAACGGAAAGAACAGGCTTTGAAAAAGTGATCCGCCGTTCATTCCGTCCCCCGTTACAGCGTGCAGGGCCTTGCCCTGCCTATTTGCCGGTGGGGATTGGAGCCGAGGTCAGTAGGTATTTCAGGTCGTCGTCGTTGAAGGTCAGGCCGATGCCGATGAAGGGCGAGGCGCGGTCCTGATCGCTGATGAAATCGTCGTACCCGGCCGCCACGTAAAAGTGATCCCAGAAGGTATACTGGGCCCAGGCCCGAAGGTGGGGGTTGTGGTCGAAATCGCCGGTAAAGGCTTCGAACGACAAGCGGAAGGCGTCGTCGTAGGCGAAATAATCCATGCCGAACCCGCCGGCGGATTCGATCAGGCCGCCACGGACCACGAAATCGTAATACCGCTTGGCGATCTGAGCCGAAAACTTCAGGTCGCCCTGACTCCGCACTTCTTCGATCACCGTGGACTGGCCGCCGCCCGCGGTGGTGGTCCGTTCGGTCCGGTCATACCCGCCAAAAGGATCGGAGGTGACGCCGATCAGGTAGTATTTGTCCTGCTTGGGCTGGAACCGGATGCTCAACGTGGACCGCATGTCCTCGTGCTCGGTCAGCCAGTCCCCCCGATAATCCACCCAGACCTTGAATTCCTTGTTGACCGCCAGATAATCGTTGATGCCTTCCAGAGCTTCGTCGATCTTTTCGCCCGTCCCCGATTCGTTGATCAGCTTGCCCAGGGTGCCCTGGCCGTCGTTGAGTTTTTCGGAAATATCCCGAAGGCTGGCCAGGGACGAATTGAGGTTGCGAATGGTCGAGTCGTCGTGAACCAGGGCGCCGATGGTGCCTTCGCCTCGGGCGATCTTATCTGAAATTTTCTGGAGCGACGTCACCGTCTGGTTCATCTTGCGGCTGGTTTCGGCGAAGGAGGCCAGGATGGCGTTGATGTTTTTCTTGTTGGCGCCGGACATATCCCTCAGATCGGCGGAAAACAGGGTCAGGTTTTCCACCATCTGCTTGACCTGTTCGGTGTTGTCGCGAGTAAGCTGGGCCAGATTCGCGCTCATTTCGCTGAAATTGGCCAGCATTTCCTTCATTTGGGCCGCGCCTTCCTCGGTGCCCAGAACCGAGTTGAGCGAATTGGTGACTTTTCGGATATCGTTGGATATTTCGCCCACTTTGGTGATGATCTGATCGATATCCGTGGGCGTTTTGGCGATGATGATTCGGTCGCCGGGGGCCAGGTCCGGGAGGTCGGGGGTGCCGGGGGTGATTTCCACGAACTTATCGCCTAGGACGCCCTTGGTCCGGATGGTGGCCTGGCAGTCCACGTCCAGAACCACGTCGGAATGGATCACCATGTCCACTCGGGCTCGGCCTTCAAAAAGCGAAATGCGGGAAACCTTGCCGATCTCGATGCCGGCGATCTCGATGGATACGTCCTTTTTCAGGCCCGAAGCGTTATCGAACACACCATAGACTTCGTAGCCCTTTTTTTTGCCCAGATCGAACCCGCCCACGCGGAAGGACATATAGGCCAGCAGGGCCAAGCCCACCAGGACGAACACACCCACTTTGGCTTCGGTCGTGAATTTCCCCATGTTCCTTCTAACCTTTTTAATCGCCCAGGATCATCGGCCCTTGGGCCTCGCCCTTGAGGAACTGCCGGACCACCGGGTTGTCCAGACGGGCGATGTCTTGGGGACGGCCGTCGAAAATGATCCGGCCCTCGTAAATCATGGACACCTTGTGCGCGATTCGGAGCGTGGCGGCCATGTCATGACTGATCACGATGCTGGTGACGCCCAGGGTATTTTGCGTGTTTACGATCAGTTCGTCAACCTGATCGCACATGATGGGGTCCAGACCCGTGGTCGGTTCATCGAACAATAGGATTTCCGGGTCCAGAATCATGGCCCGGGCCAGCCCCACTCTTTTTCGCTGTCCACCCGAAAGGGAGGACGGATTGAGATCATTGGTGCCTTCCATGCCCACCATGGCCAGTTTTTCGGCCACCTTGGACCGGATGTCCCGCTCCCGCATCCGGGTGTGTTCCCGAAGGGGAAAGGCCACGTTATCGGCCACGGTCATGGAATCGAACAGCGCCGCTTCCTGAAAAAGCATGCCAAACCGTCGCCGGAGCCGGTTTAGTTCCACTTCCTTCCGGCCCACCATATCTTCGCCGTCCAGGAAGATGTGCCCCGAATCGGGCTTCATGAGCCCGATGATGTGTTTAAGGAGCACGCTTTTACCGCCGCCGGACCGGCCGATGATGAAATTGATGCACCCGCGTTCGATATCGAGCCTCAGGTTGTCCAGCACCCTAATACCGGCGAAGGACTTGGTGAGGTCCTCAATGCGGATGATCGGATCGCCCATGGTCGCCTTCAGTATTAAAACATGATGGCGGTCATCATGTAGTCGCTGACCAGGATCATGACCGAACTGAGGACCACGGCCTCAGTGGTGGCCCGGCCCACGCCTTCGGCTCCGCCTTTGGTGAAAAAGCCCTTGTAGCAGCCCACCAGGGCGAGGATCACGCCGAACACGGCGGCCTTGATCAACCCGTTGCCCAGATCGCCCATAGTGACCATTTCCGTGGTTTTGCCCAAAAAAAGGCCGCTGTTGATCCCCAGCAGCTTAACGCCCACCAGGTATCCGCCCACCACGCCCACGAAATTGGAAATCCCGGTCAAAATGGGGAGCATGATCACCGATGCGATCAACCGGGGGACCACCAGGTATTTGACCGGGTTGGCGGCCATGACGTACAGGGCGTCGATCTGTTCGGTCACGCGCATGGTGCCCAGTTCGGCGGCCATGGCGCTGCCGGCTCGGCCGGTGACCATCAGCGATGTCAAGACCGGCCCCAGTTCCCGCGTCATGGCCAGGGCCACGGTGGGGCCGACCATGCTTTCGGCGCCGAACTGGGAAAAGCCGTAAAAACTCTGGAGTGTGAACACGCCTCCGGTGAACCCGCCGGTCAGCACGGTCACGAACAGGGAATGAACGCCCACGAACTCCATCTGCTTGATGATCGCCCGGATCCGCCAGGGCGGCCGGCAGGCCCAAACCAGGGCTGAGACCAGCAGAATCAAAAGCTGGCCCATTTCTTCGATGGCGGTGATGACCCACCGGCCGATCGCGTGGAAAAAACTCATCATAACCAGCCGCCCTACTTGGTCTTCATGACGAATACGCCGTCCCAATCCGGTCCCGGCGGGTCGCGGCGAAGCTCGGCCACTCGGTCCAAGTACAGACGGGTGGGCTTGTCGTCGGGATAATGGTGATGGATGGCGGAAAAAATCCGATCGGCGTCATCGAACCGCCGGCTTTTATACGCGGCCAGCCCCTTGTGAAAGGCGCGGGCCAATTTCAGCTTGTCTTCCGAAACCTGGCCCGGTTCCCCCACCAGCTCGAATATCCGCGCCGGCAGTTTTTTGCCTTTGACCGCCACCGCGTCCAGTTCCCGGCAGCAGAACCGGTCCTTGATCTGTTCCCAGGTCATTTCCCCAACGATCACGTTGGTCCCGTACTGCTTGTTGGCGCCTTCCAGCCGCGAACCCAGGTTCACCGAATCGCCGATGGCCGTGTAGTCCATCCGGCTCAGAGACCCCATGTTCCCCACGACCATGGTCCCGGTGTTGATTCCAATCCCAATGTCCAGGTCTTCCACTCCGGCGATGGTCCCCGCCATTTCCCGACGGACCCGGGCCAGCCCGTCCATCATTTCCAGGCCCGTCCGGCAGGCCAGGGCCGCGTGGTCCGGCTGAGACAGCGGCGCTCCCCAAACGGCCATGATGGCGTCGCCGATGTATTTATCCAGCAACCCATCGTATTTGAAGACAATATCGGTCATGGCGGTGAAATAATGGTTCAGCAGATGCACCAGCGCCGAAGCATCCAGCCGTTCGCTGATAGTGGTGAACCCCCGAATATCCGAAAACAAAACGGTGGCCATCCGCTTGTCCCCACCCAGTTTCAGCATGTCCGGGTTCTTGAGCATTTCCTGGACCACCGAAGCGTTCACGTAGCTGGAAAAAGCGCTTTTGATTTTACGCTTTTCCCGTTCCTCGGTCATGTACCGGTAAATGGTAAGGCCGGTATACATTACGATCAGGGTCAGGATCGGATAGGTTACGTTCAGCCAGAGGCCTCGGGTAAACAGAACATAGTTGGCCGCCAGCCAGCTAAGGATCAAGCCCAGG
>JAGVGV010000069.1 GCA_020056895.1 Deltaproteobacteria bacterium | reverse complement strand
GCCCTTGCCCTTGCCTTTGTCGTACACATGGGTAATGGCGCCTTCGGTGGTGATCTTCCCTTCCTTGGGAATGGGGTTGTGGAAAATCAGGTCTTGTTCGCCGTGCAACACGCCGGACAGATCGATGTTGGAACTCAGGCCCGCTTCAGCCAGAAATTCAAAAATGCTGGCGATGGAAAAGCTGGGCAGCACCTTAAGGCGGTCTTCGTACACGTATTCCAGGTCATCGAAGCCGGCGCCCACGCCCAGGGCGTAAAGGACCACGTCCTTCCACTCGTATGACTTGGTGAGGGGTCCGATCTTCCTGCCGATGGCATCCAGATTGAGGGCCATCCTTCCCGATCCTCCTTTTCCCGATGGGTTAACGGACGATGGATTCCGGTCCAGGCGGGTCGCCCGGCGCGGAACCGCCCCGGTTGTTCTGCTCGGGCGGCGGTCCGGTTCCTTGAAAGACCACCGCTCGCGGTTATCTGGTGATTTCTACCAAGTCCCCCCGAGTTTCCGATGAGTGCGGCGGGTCCGGAAACCGGCCGGTAAACGCGGGGATCAAAGCGAATTTCAGGGTTTCCTTGGCCAGGGGGATGTATTCGTCCCGTTCCAGGCCCAGGGTGTGCCGAAAAAAATGTTCGCCCGAAATGAAGTTGTGAATGGAATTCATCATGGCCAGAATGCGTATTTTCACTCGGGTGCTGACCGGTTCACCGGGAGCGGAAAGCCCCATGGACCGGGCGATATCCGAAATGAATTCGGGCACCCGCTCGTCCCAGGTCATTTCTTCGCGGGTTTTATGGAAATACCGCCACAAGATCAGGTTGGATATTTCCGGGTGTTCAAAAAAATAGGTGGTGCACATGTCGATGGAGATATCCATCCGTTCGGCCAACGGCCGGCCGTGAATGACTTTTTCAACCCGCCGGAGAAGCTGGCGCATATCCTCGGTCATATCGAAAATCACGGCTTCGAACAGATCGCCCTTTTCCCCCCAATGGTAATAGAGGGTGGAAATATCGATGCCCGCTTCCTTGGCGATGATCCGGGTGGTGGCGCCATGGTACCCGTATTGGCCGAAGACGCGGCGGGCCACGGCGAGGATACGGGCCTTCATGGAGTCGGGTTCCTGTCGGGCCTTTTCGAGGGCGGTAGGAATGGTTCGGCCTCCATCTTTTGTTTCCATCATTTGATGGAAAGAAACCACACCCCAGCCCCAACGTCAAGCAAAAAATGCTCCGGATTCGGTATTAAACAAAATTTTCTTAATAATTTCATGTAAATAAATTTGTTGATCGTTCAATCAAAGCCGCCCGATGGATCGGACGAAACCGCGAAACAGCCGGGACGAACCCGCCCGTTCCGGTTACGGATCAAAAGCCGTTTTCATTTCAGGAGAAAATGGTGACCGCGAACCCGACGGATTACGAGGAGGAACAGCAACGCAGGCCCAAACGCCGGGCGCCCAGGCGGAAACACAAGGTCAGCCGATTGCGCCGGTCTTCCCTCGCGTATCGGATTTCGTCAATGATGGCCCGGATCAGGTGAATCCCCAGCCCGCCGTCTTTCCGGTCCTCGGCATCGGGCGGGATATCGGGGGGCTCGGCTTTCAAAGGATCGAAAGCCGGTCCTTGATCGGCGATGGTGACTTCGAGCCGGTCCGCTTCCTGGTGGCAGCCCACTTCGATGGGCAGGTCCACTTCGGGGCCGTAGGCATACTTCATGACGTTGGAAACGATTTCTTCCAGAGCCAGGCGAAGGGCATATGCTTCGGAAGGGGAAAGCCCCTTGGCCGCGGAAACCTCCTGGACCCAGGCGGTAAGCCGTTCCAGTTCCTTGATGTGGTTCCGTAAAATCAGGGCGCCGCAGGTCATGGCCCTTCCCTCCCCCGGTTCGCCCGCTCGGCGGGACATCGGGATGGATTCCAGTCATATTATAATGTTTTTTGGACATCGGATCAATCACCGTTCGGTCCCCATGAGGTCCGAGGATGGGGGGAAATTCGGAAAAAGCGTTAATATACATAGCAAAAACATGTGGTTAACATTATTTGGAATTTTTGTAAAAAATACCGCTTGACACTCCGGGCGCGTTTCCGGTATTCTGTGTGCCAAGGTAACAACTCATGATGCGCACCAGCTACACCCACTCCATCGCCATTATCGGGATCATTATTATCCCGCCGCGGGGTGGTATGTAGCGACGCGAACCAAGCAAATGCTACAAAAGCCCCGCCCACCAAAGCGGGGCTTTTTTTGTTGGCGTCCCACCACGGACGTCCCGGCGCAAAGGGAAACACCCATCATCCCTTTGGACAGGATCCGGAACCAAACGGCCCTTGGCCCTGCCCGGCTTCCACCCGGGCCGACGGCGGGAAGGCTCCCGAGCAACCGGACGGCCTTCCCGCCAGGAATCCAAAACACGATGAGCGTCCCGCCCAGTATGGCCGGGGCCGAAAAGGAGCCGCCGGACCACAAGTCCCACCCGGCCCACTCCATCCCCCGCTCCCAAAAGGAGCTTGAAGGAGAAGAGACATGACGGACGAACAGAAAACCCGCGAGCAGCTTTTATCGGAACTTCGGGACCTTCGGCGGGAGGTGGAACGTTTGCGCTCACCCGAAACGGACCCGGCCTCCGCCCGGTGGGGCCTGGACTCGGAAACCCTGGAACGCCGCGTGACCGAACACTTCGGGTGGCTGTAGCCCGGATCATCCATATAGTACACGTCAACGGCGGGACCTGGAAGCCGGCCCACCTTTCCGGCCGGTTTCCCGGAACCCCGTCCCGGTCTGGTTCTTCTTAATATATATAGTCGCATCCCTTCCAACCCGGCCATCGGCCGGCCGACACCCAACCCTGCCCCAATCCCTTACTTCTGACCGGCTTTCCGTTCACCGCATCGCCTCCCCTGGGACCATTGGCGTCCATCCGTCCGCTTCGCGTCCCTTGCCCTGAGGCGTGGGTCGTGCTACCCTAGATTTTGAACGATACTATCCATTTCGGCGCCCATGAACCATTCATCGTCCACACCTCCCGAGGTTTCGATCCAGGCCCAAATGGCGGGCCATCTGAAGGCCTTCGCCCGGAACAACGGGGCTCGGGCCCGTTTGCTGCCCAGCCTGGGATGCCCCAATCATGCCGAAGCCTTCCGCTGGGTCCCGTGGCTCCTCCAGGCCAACCATCCCGGCCTGCCCGGATTCATCGACGCGGACGACGTTCCCCGAGGCATCCTGGGGTTTCGGCCGGAACGAATCCCCGAGGCCCTGCCCGACTTTCTATCCCCTTTTCGGAACGAATGGCCTCGGATCATGTCCGTCCGGAACCCGGCCATTCAGTCGCTGTTCCTCATCGGCAGCGCGGGAACCGTGGGGCAAACTCAGGGGTCCGACCTGGATTACTGGCTGGCCCTGGACCGGACGGCTTTGACCTCCGGCCAGGACGCGGCTCTTCGGGCCAAGCTCGATGCCATCACCGCCTTCGCCCGCCAAAGCCGATCCGTTGAGGTCAACTTTTACCCCATGGACCTGGGCGACCTGGCCGCCAACCGGGTCCCTTCCACCGGCGGAGAAACCGAAGGCGAAGTGGCGCCGCTTATGCTGAAGGAAGAATTGTACCGCACCTTGTTCCATGTGAGATCGGAAGAGCGTCGT
>JAGVGV010000445.1 GCA_020056895.1 Deltaproteobacteria bacterium | reverse complement strand
GCGGCCAAGGCGGCGGCGGTCCGGCTGACGCATGACCAGCCCTTGCGAGTCTTCGGCGACGGCTTGTGGGCGCCGGGGCCGGTGGCGCCCCTGTACGCCGTACCCACCACGGCCGGAACCGGGTCCGAAGCCACCCGGGTGGCGGTCATTACCGATGCGGCCAAAAAGGAAAAAATGGCCATTCGAGGCATCCATCTGGCCCCCCGGTTGGCGGTGTTGGACCCGGAGGTCTTGTCGTCGCTCCCTTCCCGGATCGCGGCCGAAACCGGAGCCGACGCGCTGACCCACGCCGTAGAGGCCTTTCTGTCGCGAGCCGCTTCGCCTTTTACCGACGCCTTGGCTTTGGCGGCCATCGAGGGAATAACGGCTAATCTCCGGGCCTTCGTCGCCCGTCCCGCCCATGCCCAGGCCGCCCTGGCCATGCTGGTGGGCAGCCATCTGGCCGGCCAGGCGTTTTCCAATGCCAGCGTGGGGCTGGCTCATTCCTTCGGCGAACCGTTGGGCGCCTACTGCCATGTGTCCCATGGCCTGGCCTGCGCCTTGTTCCTTCCCCACGTACTCGATTTCTGCCGTCCGGCGGCCGTGGACCGGTTGGCCGCTTTGGCCCGGGCTCTGGGCGTGGAAACTCGGGGCCTGACCGGCGAGGACGCCGGCCTCCAGGCCGTCCAAGCCGTAAAAAGACTCTGGGCCGACGTGGGCCTGCCTCTGGGGTACCAGGCGGCCGGAATCGATTTTCATCTTCACCCCCAAATGATCGCGGACGTGGGGCCTCAGTATTCCACTCGGATGAGCCCCCGGATTCCGAACGACGATGAAGCCCGGGCTCTGTACCTGGCTCCGGCCAATCTTCCGGGGGCCTGAACCTGCCACTTCAAAAGGGCGAGGCAAAGCGGTTTGGAAACGGTTTTGAAGGCATTCATGTTCGTGTTGGGGCTCTGCCTGGGCAGTTTCATCAACGTGGTAATTTACCGGCTGCCTAGGGAGGATGTGAGCATCGGCCAACCCCGGCGGTCTCAATGCCCCCGGTGCCAGGCGCCCATCCCCTGGTACGACAACCTGCCGGTGATCAGCTATGTGCTTCTTCTGGGGCGGTGCCGCCATTGCCATCAGGGCATTTCGCTCCGGTACCCCCTGGTGGAGATCATCTGCGGGCTCTTGTGCCTGGCCGTGTACATGAAATCGGGCTTGGGGCTCCGGTTCGCGGCCGAACTCTATTTCGTTCTGGCCCTGGTGGCCATCACCTACATTGACTTGGACGCCATGGTCATTCCGGACCATTTGACCGTGCCGGGAATGATTCTGGGAGTGGCGGCCGCCGGGCTGGCGCCGGACGCCGGGCTGGTGGGGGTTTGGGCCGGGTCCAAGCTTTATGGCCTGGGGCTTCATTCCGGCTGGATGCTTTCCCTGGCCGGTTCGCTGCTGGGCCTGGCCTTGGGCGGCGGCATTATCTGGGTGATTTACAAGGGGTATTTCCTGATCCGGGGCCAGGAAGGGATCGGCGGGGGGGATTTCACCCTGCTGGCCATGATCGGCGCCTTTCTGGGATGGCGGGCGGTGCCGGTGGCGCTTTTTCTGGGGTCCATCGGGGCCTTGTTCGCGGCGGTGCTCATGGCCATGAAGGAAGGCGGCTTCTCGCCTCAGATGAAGCTGCCCTTCGGCCCCTTTTTATCCCTGGCCGCGCTCATTTTTCTGTTTTTTGGGGAACGGATTTTGATTTGGTACTTGGGATGACGCCGGGTTTCGAACGTAATCGTTCAGGTCTCGGGTGGCATGTCAACATGTTAGTGGATTGGGATGGCCGCACTTCCGCCCGGACAGGTGAGGGGTGGAAATAGGCGGCCTTAGCCGGGCGGCCTCCACTTGCCACCCAAAACTGAACCGGGCCAGGTTTTCTTTCCCCTCTCCCGGGGGTCAGGGCTTTGCCCTGTCCCCAATTGGCATCCGGGGCCTTGGCCCCGGCGCCCAGGGGAGAGGGCGGGGTGAGGGGTGGAAAGGCCACCTTGACCGGATGGTGGCGAACGCCGCCCGAAACGGAAAAGAAATGTCCCAAGTCCGAGATTGGTACCGCGGGATGCTTGTATCCTTAAGCCATAACCTGATGTTTGGCGGACGCCGATGAAATCCTTTGGCCTTCGCGTGGAAATCGTGGTCAGCCTGGTGCTTCTGGTCGTCACCGCCGCCGGGCTGATGGGGCTGTTGGTGTTCAAGCATGCCCAAAGCGAAATGGCGGCGGTGCAGATTGAAGCCGGCCTGGGGCTGGCCCGGGTGGCCGAAGCGCGGTTTCGTCCGGACCGGCCCGAAGAAGGCCTCCGCGAAATCGTGGGCGGGTTGGCGGCCATCGGGTTCGAGCGGGTCTGGCTGGTGGACCCCAAGGGTAAGGTGCTGGTGGATTCCCGGGGGGCCGACGCCGCCGGGGACCGGCTGGAAAAATTGACCAGGCTGGCCCTGGCCGAGCGGCGGGTCCAGACCGACGTGGGACCCCAGCGACTGGGCCCCTGGGGTGAATCCCCCACCCTGGTTCTGGCGGCGCCTCTGTTGGGGGAAGCCGGCCGGATCAAGGGCGTCGTGGCCATGTATTCCCCTTTATCCCAAATCCGCGTGGCCTGGGAACGAACCCGGATGATCCTGGCCGTGTACCTGCTTTTGGACACCGTGATCGTGGTCCTGTTCGGGTCGTATCTTTTATCCCGCAGGCTGGTGGAACCCCTGAAAAGACTGGGTGAGCGCGTGAAGGACCTGGCCGAAGGCCGGTACCACCCGGGCCGGTTGGAAGCTTCGGAAAAGGACGAAATCGGCCGGCTGGAAGAGTCCTTCGAACGGATGGCGGCCCAGATCATCCACCAGCAAAGCAGGCTGGAAGAAAACCTGGAATCCCTTCAAAGAGCTCAGGACGAATTGGTCCGTTCGGCCAAATTGGCCACGGTGGGGCATCTGGCCGCCGGGCTGGCTCACGAACTGGGAAATCCCCTGGCCTCGCTATTGGGTTTTGTTCACCTGCTGAAAAGCGGCCGGCTGACTCCGGACGAAACCCTGGACTTCCTGGGCCGCATGGAAAAGGAACTGGGCCGGATGGACGGCATCATCCGGTCGCTTCTGAATTTCGCCCGAAGCCGTCCTCAGGGGGCCGGCCCGGTGGACCTGAACCGGTCGGCGGCCGAGGCCCTGTCTCTGGCCGAAGTTCAAAAATGGTTCACCGGCCTGGAGGTTCAAACCCGGTACCAAAAGGACCTGCCCCCGGCCAAGGCCGAAGGGGGCGCGGTCACCCAGGTGCTCTTGAACCTGTTGGCCAACGCCGGCCGGGCCATGAACGGCCAGGGCCGCCTGACTCTGGCCACGGGCCGGGAGGGGGAGGACGTGTTCGTGGCCGTCGAGGATACCGGGCCGGGTATTTCCCTCGAAGACCAGAAACGAATCTTCGAACCGTTTTTCACCACCCGGGCTCCCGGCGAAGGCACGGGGCTCGGGCTTTCGGTCAGTCTGTCCCTGATGGAATCCTTCGGCGGCCGGATCGACGTGGTCAGCCAGCCCGGCCAGGGCAGCACCTTCCGGGCCGTCTGGCCCCTTTACCAGGAGGCGCCCGGTGGCGGCGGTTGAACCCAAAAAAATACTGGTGGTGGACGACGAAGCCAACATGCGCCTGGTGCTGTCCCGTATCCTGGCCGCGGAAGGATACCAGGTTCTGGAAGCGGCGGACGGCCGGGACGGGCTGAAAATCCTGGACCAAACCGTGGTGGACGTGATTCTGTCCGACGTTCGGATGCCGACCATGGACGGCCTTGCGTTTCTGGAAGGAATAAAGGCCCGCCGGGTCACGGCGCCGGTCATCATGCTGTCCGCGTACGGCACGGTGGAATCGGCCGTGGCGGCCATCAAGGCCGGGGCCTTCGATTACGTGTTCAAGCCCTTCCAACCGGACGAAATCATCCTCACCATCAAAAAAGCCGAAGAACACCAGCGGCTGAAAAACGAAAACCTGGCGCTTCGGCAAGCGGCGGCTCAGCGGCCCCGGCCCGGGATCGTGGCCCGGAGCCGGTCCATGGCCGAACTGATGGTGCTCATCGACCGCGTGGCGCCGGTGAAAAGTCCGGTGCTCATTACCGGCGAAAGCGGCACCGGCAAGGAACTGGTGGCTCGGGCCATCCACGAAGCCGGGGACCGGCAAGGCCGCCCCTTCGTACCGGTCAACTGCGGGGCCATTCCGGAAAACCTGTTGGAAACCGAACTGTTCGGCCACCTCAAGGGCGCCTTTACCGACGCCCGGGAAGACCGGCCGGGCCTGTTCCGCGAAGCGGACCATGGCACCCTGTTCCTGGACGAAATCGGCGAACTGCCCCCCAATCTCCAGGTCAAGCTTTTAAGGGCCATTCAGTTCGATGAAATCCGGCCCGTGGGCGCGACCCGGACGGTCCAGGTGGATGTTCGCGTGGTGGCGGCCACGGCCCGGGATCTGGGCCGCCTGGCGGCCGAAGGCCGTTTCCGGGAAGACCTTTATTACCGGCTCAACG
>JAGVGV010000684.1 GCA_020056895.1 Deltaproteobacteria bacterium | reverse complement strand
ATGTCCGCCAGAGTCCGGGCCAGGTCGTCGGCCGTCACCACCGAAAGGCCTTGGCCCACTTCCCCCGCCGCGCCTGCTTCCGGCCCCAGGCCCAGGCGGGTGGGGCGGTCGAGCCGGATGCGCAAACCGGTCTGGCCCCGGCTCAGGTCCTTGAGCGCTTCGCGGTTGAAATCCTCGGGCCGGCCCAAAGCGATTTCCTGGCTGATGGTCCACGGCCGGACCACGTACCCGCCGGCTTCGGCGCCTCGAACGTACGGCGGAAAGCCGGGCAGGGAGCCCATGTGGGGCAGGTTTTCCGCGTCTTCGGGCAGGTACATGGGCTTGAGGGTGATATTTTCGTACGTGGCGGTATAGGTTTTCTTTTCGAGCGGCGCGCCCTTGAGGCTGGCTTCGGCTTCCTTTTTCCAATCCTCGTAGGTGGGACGAGGAAATTCGGATAGGAAACCCGGGCCCACGTGGGCCTCTGGTTCAGGCGGATGGTTCGACATGGTGGTCAAGACTCCCTTCCCCCGTGATGGTGCCATGGCGGTGCACGATGGTCGGTATAACACACCGTCTTCCTATGGTTATTCGACCTATAACCCGACGGCTTGGCCGCCGTCAATAGGTCCCTGGAAGGGGAGGGGGGAAGGATTCAGTAACGGAAGGCGTGGGCCTCCGGGGGGGGAACCCGGCCGGGTTCCCATGGAAGCCGAGGTGGAAGCTATTTCGGTTCGCCCGCCCCGCCGGCTCCGGGGCCGGCCCTGGCCGCGGGTTTACTGCTGAAGCCGGTCCGGGAGAAGCCCTTCGGCGGCCCGGGCCAGGGCTTTCAAAACGTCTTCCCGGGCCACGATGCCCACCAGAACCCCTTCGTCCATCACCGGCAGGCTTTTGAACCGGGTTTTGACCATCAGTCCCAGCACCCGGGTCAAGGGCATTTCCGGGTCCACCGTATCCAGTTCGGGGTTCATCACCGAAGAAACGCTCCGTTCCATAATCACCAGATACGGCGGCACCTTGCACACTTCGGTGAAGATGAAGGCTTTCAAAAGGTCCAGCTTGGTCACCATCCCTATCAGGTGGTTCTCCTCATCGAGCACCGGGAGGCCGTTGAAATCATTGTCGGAGAAAATGGCTTCCACTTCCCGCAACCGGCTGGTGGGCCGGACTGTCACCGGGTTGGGTGTCATGACGTCCCGCACCTGGTAGTGGATGAAATCAAACATCGAAAACCTCCCGCTTGTTCGTCCGGTAATCGATCAGATACAGCACTTGGGCCTGTTTTCGGAGTTCTTCCAGGAGCTGGGGCAGACGTTCGCGGTCAATGCCGTACATCCGCAAGTACACCAGCCGGTGATCGGACAACACTTTTTCATCGTGCCCCAAAATGCTGGCCACTCGGCCGCCGTACCGCCGGATCAGGTCCGAAGCGTCCTTGATGGCTCCGGGCCGGTTGGGAAGCCGCAGGCCGAACTGGATGCCTCGGTTGGGCAGACCGGTCAGCGTGACCAGCGCCCGGCAGACATCGCTTTGGGTCAAGACCCCCACCAGTCTACCCTCATGGTCCACCACGGGCAAGGAAGATATTTTATGCTCATTCATCACTTGGGCCGCTTCGTCCAGGGAATGATCCCACGGCACGGTGATCGGCCGGGGGGTCATGATTTCGGCCACCCGGATGCGATCGATCAAATAGTTGAGTTCGCGGACTTCAAGGGTGCTGGCGCTGGAGGCCGATGCCTTTTTAATATCCCGGTCCGTGACCACGCCCACCAACTGATCCTTTTTTAGGACGGGTAGAATGCGGATGCGGTGGTCCCGCATCAGGGCGGCGGCCAGAGACATGGAATCCTGGGGGGTGACGGTGATCGGGTTGGGGGTCATCCAGTTTTGAACCAGCATGGCGTGCTCCTTCCTCGGACCATCGGTCCCGGTCGATCAGGGGAGTCCCCATGGGGCGGGGATCCTGCCGATACTTTGAAGCTGAGCAACCGCCGTGCCACCCCGGGGCCGGACCGGCGGGTTTGTCCGTATGGGACCCAACCCGTGGTTACTTATTGGATTTACTTGTACTTACCGGCGGATTCCCCCCGGAAGCCGGGATGCGCCTCCCGGTTCGCCGGGGACGTTCCTCGCCGGCTGGTGTCGGCCGGCTTTACGTTTCGTCAAACCGGAATCCGGTCGCGTTTGAGCGTGATGCTACTCTTCGCTCCGGACCGTGGCCTGGACCTTGAGGCCGTGTTTGTCGATGCGGGACAGGAGCGTGGGCCGGGACAGGCCCAGGAGTTCCGCCGCCCGGGTGCGGTTACCGCCGGTCAGGGTCAATGCTTCCGAAATAATGAGGGATTCCACGTGATCGGTCAGCTTGGCCAGCAGGCTTTCGCCGCCCAGGGCCAGAGCGTGGCGGGTCCAGCGGCGCAGGAATTCGTCCGGCGGCTCCGGGGCATGGTTGGACCGAAGATCGGCGCCAATGACCTGGGCGGCCACCTCTTCGGGGCCGATGGGCCCCCCCCGGCTGAAGATGAAGCATTTTTCCATGGCGTTGGCCAGTTCGCGGACATTACCGGGCCAGTTGAAGCTTTCCAAAAGCACTTCGGCTTCCCGCGTCAGGCCGGGGTTGACCAGGTCCATGGTCCGGGCGGCCCGCTGGAGAAAGTGCCGGGCCAACAGGGGCACGTCGCCTTTTCGTTCCCGCAACGGCGGCAGGTGAAGGGCGACCACGTTGAGCCGGTAATACAGGTCT
>JAGVGV010000119.1 GCA_020056895.1 Deltaproteobacteria bacterium | reverse complement strand
CCTTAAATGCGCCTTGGCCGCGGCCCGGGTGCTGGGCCGGGAACAACCGGGGTGGCGGGAAGCCATGGTCCGGCTGGGCGAGGCCATCCGGGAACGGCCCCATGTGTTCAACATGACCAAGAGCCGCTTTTCCATGGACTGGTTTTATCCCGTGTTGTCCGGCGCGGTGACCGGATCGGATGCCCGGAGGCGGATCGAACGCGGGTGGGAACGGTTCGTGGTCCGAGGCCAGGGAGCGCTCTGCGTTTCGGACCAGCCCTGGGTGACGGTGGGGGAAACATCGGAACTGGTGTTGGCTCTTTCGGCCATGGGCAACGCCACGATGGCCCGGGTGGTGTTTCAATGGATCGTGGACCGGACCTTCGACGACGGTTCCTTCGTGGCCGGTTTTACCGTACCGGACATGACCGTTTGGCCTGAACAGAAGATCACCTGGACCAACGCCGGCGTGTTGATGGCCGCCGATGCCCTGGAAGGAATGACTCCGGGCGGCCGCCTTTTCCTGCACGACGCCTGGAAGGGCGACACCCTTCCCCACCTGTACGGACCTTCGCTTTGATCCGCGATCATCGGCCCTGGATGGTGAAGCGGGCGTACCGGAAGATCGAGGACTTTTACGTCCACCACTTCCTGCGGCCCCAACTGGAATATCTGGGCGAAGGCTTCCGGTTCATGAAGCCGTGGCATGTGGAGCTTTTCGGCTGGCCCATCCGGCTGGGCCGGTGCATCAACGTCTTGGCCGCGCCGGACCACAAAGTCCGCTTTTCGGTATGGGGGTTGGCCCCGGGCGAAGGCCGCATCGAGGTCGAAGACTATTGTCTGATCTGCCCCGGAGTCCGGTTGCAGTCGGCCAAGGAAGTCCGGATCGGACAGGGGACCATGTTGGCGGCCGGGGTGTACGTGACGGATTCGGACTGGCATGATCTGTACAACCGGTTGGAAGCGCCCAAAAATTCGGCTCCGGTGATCATTGGCCCCAACGTCTGGGTGGGCGACAGCGCCATCATTTGCAAGGGCGTGACCATTGGTGAAAACAGCGTGGTGGGCGCGGGCGCGGTGGTGGTGGATGACGTGCCGGCCAATACCATCGTGGCCGGCAATCCGGCCCGGGTGGTCAAGGACCTGGATGGATCGCGCATCGTCACCACTCGGGCGCATTGGTTCGCCGATCCGGCGAAGCTGGAAATGGATATCCGGCGGCTGGAACGGGACCTGTCCAAAGGAAACACCTTTGGTTCGTGGCTTCGGCATATGTTTTTTCCGGTGCGGGGGGAATAGGGCCCGAAGCCATCGACCCGCCGGCTCCGGTTTCTTGGCCGGGGGGACTTTTTAACTCATTAAAATAACAGTAATATTATCGCGGCTTTTAAATTTTTGGGTCTCGATCCGGGCGGTTCTAGGACGTTGCGCCGTCATCTCCGGGGGCAAAGGCGGGCTACGTAGCGGGCTTTATGGGGCGCCTCAAGGAAGACCTTGCATCCCCTCCCGGCGCTGTGGTAAACCTTTACTTATTACAAAGCTCTAACGGTCTAGTGGGCGGACCGGACAGGGCCTCCAATCCTCCTTTTCCTCTTTCGTGGTTGTTCTTCAGGTTTTCCGGAGGTTCCTGGAGCGGGCGCCTGGTAGTTCGCGACCCAAAGGGGAGGTCGTGGTTGCCATTCAAACGGGGTTGACCCCGAACGAAATGGAACGGGAATCCGGCGTGGGCCGGGCGGCGGACCACTTGGGTCTGATCGCCATTGGCGTTTTCGCGGCAATGCTGTACGCGGTGTTCGAGGTGGTCACCGTTGTTCAGGGATTATCCGTCTATTTCAACACCATATCCATTTTGAGCATCAGCGTGTTCTCCCAGATGCTCATCAACCGGTCCAAGGACGCCGAAACGCAGTTGGCGCGGATCAACCGGTCGCTCGAAGACCAGGTGGCCTATCGAACGGCTCAGCTTCAATTGAGTTACGAAGACCTTCTTTCCGAAAACGCCATCCGCCGGCAAACGGAACAAAAGCTCAAGGATTCCGAAACCCGGTACCGAACCATGTTCGAAAACACGGGCATGGCCACCATCATCGTGGAAGCGGACGGCGCCATTATCCTGGCCAACCGGGAATTCTGCCGTCTCTCCGGGTATTCACTGGACGATCTGGCGGGCCGGAAGACCCTGATGCATTTTCTATCCGAAGAGGATGAAGCTCGGATCCGGCGGCTGGAGCTTCCCCGGGCCGCGAACACCGAAGCCGCGCCGCCGCATATGGAGGCTCAGCTTCAGGGCCGGGATGGGACCCGCGTTCAGGTGCTTTTGACCACCGCCCGGATCCCCGAATCCTCCCGGACGCTGGTTTCGTTTTCGGACGTTTCGGAACTGAAAAAAGCTCAGGAAACCATAAAATTCCAGGCCTTTTACGATCTCCAGACCGGACTTCCCAACAAAGCCCTGTTCCTCGACCACCTGAAAATGGCCATGGTCCGGCATAAGAGCCGGACCGGATACCGGTACGCGGTGGTGGCGGTGAACATCGACCGGTTCAAGCTGACCGTGGACAGCCTGGGCCACGGCGTGGAGCTTCAACTCCTGGAACTTTTTTCCGGGATTCTGCGGGATGCCACCCGTCCCGTGGACACCGTGGCCCGCATCGGCACGGGGGAGTTCGCCATTCTGCTGGACGACGTGGGGGAACCCGGCGGCCCGGTCTGGCTGGTTCAGAAAATCCAAAAACGGCTTCAGGCGCCTTTCCGGTTAGGGTCCGAAGAAGTGTTTGTTTCGGCCAGCTTTGGTCTGGTGACCAACTGTGAAGACTATCACCAGGCCGAACACGTGCTCCGGGACGCCGATATGGCCATGCTCAGCGCCAAGGAAGCGGGTAAGGGCCGGTTCGCGGTATACGACCGGACCATGCACGAACAGGCCGTGCGGTTGCTGCAGATGGAAAACGATCTCCGGCGGGCTCTGGATAAAAAGGAACTGAAAGTCCATTACCAGCCCATCGTGGCCTGCGACACCCGAAGGCTGGTGGGGTTTGAAGCCCTGGCCCGGTGGGAACACCCGGAATGGGGCCTGATCCACCCGGACGCCTTCATTCCGGTGGCGGAAGATTCGGGCCTGATCGTGGAGATCGGCCATTGGGTTCTCCATGAAGCCTGCCTGCAGCTTCGGCGCATCCACCAGAGCCAGCCCGGAGCGGATGGGTTGTTCATGAGCGTCAATCTTTCCGGCCGTCAGTTGGGCCACCCCGAAATCGAAGATCAAACCCGGCGGGTGCTCAATGATTCCGGCCTCGATCCTCACCGGCTCAAGCTGGAAATCACCGAAAGCGTGGTGATGTCCGACCCGGAGGCGGTGATCGATCTGTTGGGCCGGTTCAAGCGGATGGGCGTCCGCCTGGGCATCGACGATTTCGGCACGGGGTATTCATCGCTCAGTTATCTTCAAAAATTTCCGGTGGATACGCTGAAAGTGGATCGCAGCTTCGTTTCCCGCATGGACCCCCACCACCCGGAAAACCAGAAAATCGTGGAAATCATCATCACTCTGGCCCACAGCCTGGGCCTGGGCGTGATCGCCGAAGGCGTGGAAACATCCGAACAGCAATCGATCCTGTCCTTTTTACGCTGCCAATTCGCCCAGGGTTTTCTTTTTTCGCATCCCATGGACCGCCCGGCCATGGAAGCTCTGGTCTCCAGTCCCGGCCCTATTTTTTGCTGACAACCGTTTTTGTTTTTACCCGGCCCTTCCTTGAAAACCCGGAAGGGGCATGGTACCTTTCTCCACATGCGGGGAACGGGGCGCCGGGGGCAATCCGGGCTTCCTTTAGATCAAACGTCCTTTTCAATCGATTTCCAGGGAGGTTTCCGATGGGACTTTTCGACAAACTGAAGGCCGCGGCGAAGTTCGTGACCGGCGGCGGGGCCAAGGTCCGTTTGGAAGTGGTGGACCCGGCGATGGATAAACCCTTTATCGTAAAAATTCATGCCACGGTTTCGGATGCCGAAATGAAGATCGAGCGGGTGTATCTCCACGTTCGGGCTACCGAAAGCGTGAGCGTACCCGCGCCCCGGAAGGATGCGGCGCCGGGAACGGCGGCTGACAGCACCTCGTCGCCGGACAAGATCACGGCCGACGTGCAGACCTTTCAGCAGGAAATCAACGTGTCCGGCGCGGCCCAGCTTGCGGCCAACGGCGAATACGACTGGGAAGCCTCGGTCAGCCTGCCGACGGCCGTCAGCCCCACGTACCTAGGCAAAAACGCCTTTCACCGCTGGTATTTTCTGGCCGGATTGGATGCCCGGGGCAACGATCCCGATTCGGGCTGGGTGGAAGCCATCTTGAAGTGATGGGACCTTGTCTTTACCCCAGACCTCAGTCGCCTTCGATCGAGGTCTGGGAAAAGGAGCCTTTTTTGTCCGAGATTCCTCGGCGCCCTGGGAGCGGATGGGAATCAGGTCATTTCCGAATCGAAGGAAACCAGTATACGAGTGAGCGGCGACGCGGACCGTTGTCGATGTACAGGGGAAGGCGCCCCCAGCGAAGCCGATGAATAGAACGTTCATTTGGAAATGGAATAAGCCGTTTCCTCAATGAGCCTCTTCAGGGTGAATCTGGGCGTAAACATCCACCATATCGGAGAAGTGAATTCCGTATTGAGCCAGGATTGAAGGATAAGCGTCGGTTTTTTTGAATACGCCAAGTGTTCGCGAAAAGGCGTCACTCAGGTTTCGATATCCCTTGGCCTTGGAAAAGCCAACGTACAATTTGTTGGTGTGGATTGGCGGCCGGAGGAATTGGATTCGATCCTTCACCCCCATTTTCAACGCTGACGCGAGGAGGACAGCCTGGTTTTCCGCCGCGATATCGGTTCGTCCATTGAGAAGCTTGGTAAGAAGCGTTTTCGTGTCCACGGATTCGTCTTTTTTCAGGTATTTCGCGTTATCGAAAGCTTCTCCGTAACTGAAACCGGAAATGACTCCGATGGTATAGTTTTTTAGGGATTCCAAGGAACCATCGAAGGGAACATCCTTTTTGGCGGTAGTGACAAAAACCGTTTTGGAGATGCTGATGTATTCATCGGGATAATACGTATAGTCTTCCCGTTCAGGGGTTTTAAGGAGGGAGACCAAGGCGTCGGCTTCGCCATTTTTTAGGCTGGCCAGGCACCGTTTCCACGGGTAGGAAACGAACTCGCCCCGAAGGTTCATTTCCCCCAATACGGCCTTCAGAGTATCGATCTCGAAGCCTTGGGCACGGCCGTTTTCTTCGTACGTATAAGGGAACCAATCGGTATATACGATCACCATGGATCGTTCCTCAGCCCGTGAAACGCTTATGGGTTGGACGCAAAGGATGGCCACGACCACCGCGAGCACAACGAATGCCCTCATGCCCCACCTCCCCGGAAAACGACCAATGCATGATCAGAATTCCTAATCAAAGGGTACTCCTCACCGGGTGTGAAAATCAAGTGCCCGCGCAGGTTCGGAGAAAAAGGGGCGAGCGCATATCGATTCCGAAAAATAAGGTGCATATTTCGATAAAAACTCTTTGGTTCCAATTTGTTACGAAGCCATGACGAACCGGCGGGCGTGACCATGATTCCCAGGATAGGGACAACCTGCCTCCCGGTTCCTTCGGCCCGTTTTAACGGATCGAGGAACCGGCGGGCTCCCGATTTCCGGACGTTTTTACCGGGTGAATCGGGCCGGCGACAGGGATTCGGCCGGCCACAGGTCGGACCGGCCCTGGACAAGCAACTGGGCTCCGATCCGGCCCACGGCGGGGCTGGCTTCGATGCCCGATCCCCCCAGGCCGGCCAGCCAGAAAAAGCCCTTGAGGTCGGGGTCTTCGCCGATCACCATGCCATCGTCCGGAGAAAAGGTTCTTAGACCCGCCCATTTGTGCTTCAGGCTCCGGGGCACAAGGGTGGGAGCCACGCCCTTGAGGTATTCAATGGCCATGGCCACGCCCAGTTCGTCCGGACGGGCATCGCAGGGGTCCATGGGTTCCTCGTCCATGGGACTGGCCAGAAGACCGGCCGATTCCGTGGAGAAATAAACGGATTGGGAAATATTGGCGCAGAAGGGCCATCTCCGGACGTCCATGCCTTCCGGCGGAGTAAAGGTGATAACGGTCCTTCGTTTGGGCGTCACCTGGACGGCCGTGGGTCCCGCCATTTCCCGGATCCGGGTGGCCCAGGGCCCGGCCGCGTCCACCACCCATTGGCCAAAGTACGTGCCCGATCCGGTGGTCACGCCCGCGGCCCGGCCGTTGTCCACGATCACGCTTTTTACTTCCTCGCCGCACCTAAGTTCCGCGCCCCGGCTTTTGGCGTGCCGGATGTAGCTCCATAAAAGCTCATGAACATCCAGATGCCCGCCATCCGTTATCAAAAGGGCTCCGTCCAGCGACGCGGGATCGATCACCGGGTACTGAGCCGCCACTTGGGCCGGGGTGAGGGGAAGCACCTGAGTCCCGCCCTCGGTCATGGCCGGGATCATCCCCTGGGCTTTGACCCAAAGCTCCCCCTGGAACATCATCAGGACGCCCACGGGGTCCAGAATGGGATGTTCACAGAAACCATCCGGCGGCCTTTTTAAAAAGGAACCGCCCAGTTGGATCATCCGGAGCACTAATGGTTCCAGGTCGAATTCCACCAGCGCGCCGGCCGAACGCCCCGTGGCGTGATACCCGGGCTGTTCTTCCTTTTCCAGGATCAACACCTTGGTCATTCCCAATTCCGTCAGAAAATACGCCAACGAAGCGCCGCCAATGCCGCCGCCGACGATGATCGCTTCGTACTGTTTCATGCTGGACATAACGCTCCTTCCGGGCGCCGAGCCGCTCCCGGTCCTCCCGTTCGAGGTTTATATTTCTTTGGCCGGCCTTCCATTCCACCGGCGTGGCTTATGCCGGGCCATCTTCCATAATTTTTTTCAGTTTTTCAAGCCCCCGGGCCACCCGCATTTTGGCCGCGGCTTCCGAAATACCCAAAACCCGGGCCACATGGTCGAACGGCAGGTCTTCGATATGGCGAAGCACCAGGGCCTCCCGGAGCCGTTCGGGCAGCCGGTTCAGGGCACGGACCAGGGTTTCCCATTCGGCCATGCGGGCCAGGCGGGTATCGGGTCCGGGAGCTTGGCAGGCCAGGGTTTCCGGGGGTTGGTCCGATAACGGGAACATGTCCGGCCGTTTTTGGCGGCGCCGGGTTCGGGCCAGATTGGTCAGGATGGACGAAACCCAGGGGAAAAAGGGGCGGGCGGGATCGTACCGAACCAGGGACCGGTACGCCCGGATCAGGGTTTCCTGAGCCAGGTCTTCGGCGTCCTGGGGATGGCCGGTCAAAAGGAGGGCCAATTTATACAGGCGGTTCTGGTGCCGTTCGACCAGGATGGCATATACGTCCCGTTGGCCGGCCAAAACCCGGGCGATGATGTCCTGGTCGGTTTCCCCCATCAGGCGGCCCCCGTTCGCCGGCGGGACAGGAAGCAAACGACCCCGGGCGAACGTTTACGATTTGTATGAAAATCGGGTTGGAGGGGCGAAGCCCGCCCCTCCGGCTGGGGCTAGCCGCCCAAGCCCGTTCCGCCGCCGGCCAGGTACACCGGGTCGTCCTCGTCGCGAACGCGGACGATCTCCTTGAAGGTCACGTTTTTCATGGTCCTCAGGATGGCCCGTTCCTTTTTGTGTTTTTGAGCAAAAGCCATCACTTCGGACATCAGTTGTTCCGGCGGGCAGGCCTGGTGGATCACGTGGTGGGTCTGGCCTTCCTCGGCGGTCAGCCTCAGACCGGTGAACTGCATTTCCAAAAATTTGTACATGGGCACGGCCTTTTCGAACAAAGCGGCCATGCTGGGCATAAGCGGAATGCCGATATCCACTTCCGGAATACAGAAAAAGCCCCGGCCGGTGCGCATGAACCGGAAATCGAAGGCGCAGGCCATGATGGCGCCGCCGGCGAAGGCATGGCCGCCAATGGCGGCGATGGTAATCATGGGAAAAAGGAGCAGCCTTTGGTACAAGGCGGTCAGGCGGGTGGGGAAGGTCCGGGCTTCCTCGGGGTCGGCCATGACCCGGGGGGCCAGCCATTCCAGATCAATGCCGTTGGACCAGATTTTTTCATGGGACGAAGCCACGACCAGAACCCGGGCATCGGTTTTTTGTTCCAGGTGGTCCAGGGCGGCGTGGAAGGCGTCCATGAATTCATAGGAAAACCGGTTTTCGCCGTGATTCATGGTCACCACGGCCACGTGGTCATGAAGGGTGGTTTCGATCATGCTCATGTTCGCTCCAGAATCCAGTGTCAGGGTCATGGGTTGAATTGGGCCGCCCCGAAAAAAAAGGGCGGGCCGGTGGATGCCAGCCCGGAAACCGACCGGGGAGATAACGGAAGAACCGGCCCAAGAGGCCGGAATCAGGACGCCGGGGGGATCACCCGGTCTTCCGTTCCCCCCAAATTGACCTGATTTCCTTAACTTTTTCGTCCATAATCCACACTCCGTCCCAATCCGGATCCGGCGGACGTTCCTCGAAATGCCGGCAGCGGGCCAGGTACAGAGCCGAAGGATGATCGGCCGGGTTGAGGGCCAGGGCTTTTTCGAACGATTGGGCGGCCTGAGTCCAGTCCCGGCGGGTGTAATGCCCCAGACCCGCCCGGAACAGGTCCACCACCTGGTACAGACCGGGGAAATCGTCTTCGGTGTGGTGATCGAGGATTTCGTACACCTGAACCGGCTTGGTTTTGCCCTTGACCCGGATCAGGTCCATGGGCCGGGCGATGTACTTGTCTTTCAGCTTGCGGTACGTGAATTCGCTGACCAGAATGCCCGTTTGATAGTACTTGTTGGCCTGTTCCAGGCGGAAGGCGAGGTTTACGCCGTCGCCGATGACGGTGTAATCCATCCGCTTGATGGAACCGATGTTGCCGGAAAGGATTTCATCGGTATTGATGCCCACTCGGATGAAAAGAGGCGGCAGCCCGGCGCCCTTGCCGTCGCGGTTGAAAGCGGCCAGAATCTGCATCATTTCCACGGCCGTGCGCACCGCGTTGTCCGGGTCCATTTCCGTGGCCACCGGAGCGCCGAACACGGCCATCAACCCGTCCCCGATGTATTTGTCCAAAACGCCCTTATGCCGGAACACAATGTCCACCATGATGGTAAAATACTGGTTCAACAGCGATACCGTGGCCTGGGGACTCAGGCGTTCCGAAATGGACGTGAACCCCGAAATATCCGAAAACAGGACCGTGGCCTCCTGAGTCACGCCGCCCAAAACCGCTTCGCCGCCTTCCAAAAGCTTTTCGGCCACTTCCTTGGTCATGTACCGGGCCAGGGCGCCTTTGAGTCGTTTTTCCCCGGTCAGGTCTTCCAGGATCATCAGCGCGCCCATGACTTCGGCCTTGGCGTTTTTCAAAGGAACCGTGGCCAGGTTGATGGATGCGGTGGCCCCGGGCCGGGCTCTGAGTTCGGCATCGTAAACCAGGTATTCCCGGCCGGTCCGGATGGCCCGGTCAATACCCCGGACCACCCAAGGGTCGAAAATTTCGCCGGCCATGCGGCCGGCCGGTTCCGCATGACCCAGGCCCAGGATTTTCAGCGCGGCGGTGTTGCATTTGACCACCCGCCGTTCCCGGTCCACCGACACCACGCCGTTGCTCATGCTGTTGAGCATGCTTTCGGTGTAGTTTTTCAGGTTCAAAACATCATCAAAGAGCGATGCGTTTTCAATGGCCACGGAAACATGAGCGGAAAAAACTTCCAGCTTTTTCACGTCGGCCGGCGTGAAGGACCCGTTGGACTTGTTGAGGATTTCGAGAACCCCCACCACCTGGCCCTGTTTGTTCCGGACCGGCACGGAGAGAATGGACCGGGTGCGGTACCCCGTCAGCCGGTCCAATTCCGGCCAGAACCGATCATCCCGGTACGCGTCGGGTACGTTGACCGGCTGGCCCGACGTGAACGCCGCTCCGGCCACCCCTTGGGTCGGGGGCAGGTCCAGGTCCACGCCGCCGTCCAACCCTTGGGCCACCACGCTTTTCAGCCGCCCGGCCTGGGCGTCGTACATGAACAGGGTGCCTCGTTCGGCGGACAATATCTGCGTGGAAATATCCAGAATTTTCGTGAGCAGCCGGTTAAGGTTCAGTTCCGTGGACAGTGACAGAGCCAGCACCTGGAGCTTGGCTTCTTCTTCCCGGGCGTCCCGAAGGGCCCGCTCCATCCGTTCGGACCGCTCCACGTTGTAGTGCATATGGGAGGCCAGCACGGCGAAGAAGACCAGCACCACCACCCTTCGGAGGGTTTCGTAAATATCGGCGCCCAACAAGAGGCCGCTCAGTGTTGGTTGGGTGGTCAACCAAAACTGCATGACGGATTCGAAAAACCAATACACGCCCACTACGCCGGCCACGCCGAAAATGATGCGGGCGCCCGTGGACGATCCTTCCCGTTCCATCGATTGGCCCATAGCCGGTTCCCCCGGGATCATTCAACCATCCGGTCCGGGTTCGCGGACCCACTCAAAGGCCGGCCGCCGCACCACCCCCATGGTTCCGGGGCCGACTGTCGCGTCCATACAAAGATCCATGAAACCCTTCACTTTTATCATAGCATATCCACGATGGCAGCACCCCTGAAAAACCATGAAACCATGAATACCTTAATCCCCCCATATCAGCCGGGGCGCCGGTTTTTTTGGGCGGCAGGCAAACGCAGGAAGGGCGAGGTGGACCTCGCCCTTCCCTGTATCCGTCATCAAACACGGGCCCGGATCACGAAAACCGGGTTACGGCCGCCAGCGGCTGGGGCGGGAAAATGGGACCCTGTTTGGGCGGCATGGAATTGTATACCCATTCCAGCCGGATGCGGCCCATGCGGATTCCTCGGGAGGCTCCGAAGCCTTCGAACCGGCCCCCGGCCAGCACGCTTTCCATCTGAAAGGTCAGGCCCAGAACCGCCACCGGTTCCCCTTCGGTCAGCCTGGCCAGTTCCCGGCCGTACCCCATGGCCGGAAACACCAGGTGGCCCGAGTCCGGCGCGGTCAGCGGGAGCACCGGCGTGATCCAGGGGAACCCATCCGAATCCACTCGGGCCAGGAATTTCAGCGATCCCACCCGTTGAAACAACCCTTTGGCCCAGGGCTTGAGCGCCGGCAAACCGTCTGGTTGAGACCGGGCCGCCAGCCGCCCCATCAGAAGGCCCAGGCCGATGGCCGCCAGGGGCAACGCTTCCCGCCCCTTGGTTTCCACCAAATCCAGGTAATGGGCGGTGTGGATGCCCATGTACGCATTGTACCGGAACATGGGTTTCTGGTTGAAGGCTTCGTATTCGGGGCCTTCGGTCCGCTGGTGCGTCCACCGGGCCTTGCCTCGCCATAGCTTCCGGTCGCGGGTCATGATAAGAAACCCGGTCTGGGGGGTGGTCCGGACGTTCTGTTTGCTCCGGCCATGGGAAAACTGTCCGAAGGCCAACTGATCGGTCCGGGTGGCCATGAGCGAGGTCAAAAGAGTCAGATGAGGCCGGCCGTCGGGTGAAAGGGTGGCCACCAGCCCCACCTTGGCTTCGGGTTCGAAACAGGCCAGGTCGTTCGGATCAAAGGTGTTCACGGCGTCACCTCGCGGGGTTGGGGCTTTGGTTCGGCGGTAGAATCGTCGAGCTGGCTGGTCGATCGGCCGCCTTGGATCAGGCGAAGGTCCGGCCGGGGCCGATCGGGCGAATCCCCCGGACCGGACGATCCGGACCGGTCCAAGGCTTCCAGCCGCGTGGCGCCTCCGGTCTGGACGATCCCGGGGTTCACCCCGCTGGCTCGGGCGGTTTCGGCCAGAGCCTCCAGATCCGCACGGGGCATCAGGGGGGCTTGGGCGAAGTCCCAGGTCAATCCCAGCCGATTGTATTTTTCACGGCAAAGGTTGTTGAAAGCGCACAATTCCCACCGCTCGACCCGGCCGCCCCCCTGTTCGGCGATGAACCGGCCGATGGCCCGGACGGTTTCGGCCCGGTCCGTGGCGCCGGGAATGAGCGGAGTGCGGACCCAGAGGCCGGCCCCGGTTCTCCCTTCATCGATCCACCCCGCCAGCCGCCGGAAATTATCCAGGATGAGCTGGTTCCCTTGGCCGGTCCAGGCTTTATGCCGGCTGGGGTCGATCTCCTTGAGATCGAACAAGATCAGGTCGGCTTTACCGGCCAGGGTTTCGAGGGCTTCGGGATGCACATGACCGCTGGTGTCCAAGGCGGTCCGGAGCCCCAGGCTTTGGCAATGGGCCAGGAAATCGGCCACGAATTCCGCCTGAAGACCGGCTTCCCCGCCCGAAGCGGTGATTCCGCCGCCTGAACGGTTGAAATAGGCCCGGTCCTTGGCCGCTTCCCGGGCCAGATTCGCCGCCGTCCAGTACGTTCCCAGCTTTTCCAGGGCGGTGGACGGACATTCTTCGGCGCAGGTTCCGCACCCCCGGCAGCGCTTCCGGTCGATGACCAACCCGTCGGCCGTCAGACTCAGGGCTTTTTCGGGGCAGACCTCCAGGCAGGTCCGGCAACCCAGGCACCGGGCCTGATGCCAGACGATTTCCGGCCGGGGGGAAATGCTTTCCGGGTTGTGGCACCATCGGCACTTCAAGGGACAGCCCTTGAAAAAGACCGTGGTCCGGATTCCGGGGCCGTCTTCGGTGGACATCCGCTGGATTTCCAGGACCAGCCCGGTTCGAGGTGCGTTGGCCGGGGCGGTTGCTTTCGGTTTCGGCCGGGAATCCGTCATCCGCCGATCCCTTCGTGGCAGGTCCGGGCGATCACCTCATCCTGCAGTTCCCGGCCGATGCTGGTGAAATAGGCGTTGTACCCGGTCACCCGGACCAGCAGGTGCCGGTAATCCTGGGGGTTTTTCTGGGCGTCCAGAAGCATTTCCGGCCGGAGCATGTTTACCTGCAGGGCCGTGCCGCCGTTTTCCGCGTACCCCCGCAAAAAGGCCTTGAACTTGTCCCGGTGTTCGGGGTCCCGGAGCAGGGAAGGGTTGAAGGTCAGGGTATGGCTGGCGCCGTTGGGCAGAACGTTCACGTAGTCCTCGAACGTTTCCCGGCCGTCGTTGGCCCTGCCGCCCAGGGCCTTGCCCACCGAATTGGCGTTGGCCGTGGGCCCCCTCGTATCGGCCCCGGTTACCGGGCAGATGGCGTTGGATAAAAACCGTCCCTTGGGCCGGCCGTCCGGGCTGGCGGGCAGGATGTACCCGTCGCCCACCCAGTAGTTCCAACTGAGCATGCCCGGCCGGAATTTCCGGCCCGTGCTGCGGGTTTGGTGCTTCCAGGTTTCCTGGGTCCAAAAATTCATCACCCGGCCGGCCATCCCGTCGGCCCGGTCGTCGTCCCGGCCGTATTTGGGGGCCTTGTTCCGGGCCTTGGCCTGAAGAATTTCGTACCCTTCCCAGTTGGCCATCAGGGCGGCTTTCAGTTCGGCGAGCGTACAGGCGCCGGTCTCGTACACCAGATACTCGATGGCCAGAAGGGAATCCACGGTGGTGGCGAAGGTGCCGGCTTCAATGGTCGCCAGGGCGATTTCGGCGCCGCCCTGAGTCACGTCCAGGCCTTTTTCCGCGCAGCCTTTGACCAGGCACGAAACGTACGGCGTGGGGAGGAACCGGGCCCGAACCTCTTCCGATCCTTCATATAGTTGGATCGTCCGTTCGATCAGATACCGGGTCTGGGCCTCATACGCCCGCCAGAAATCATCGAACGAGGCCATGGTTTCCGGGCCGCCGGTCCGGGGGCCGTCGTGCTTCCAAGGGTCCTTTTTGCCCGTGATGGGGTCCACGAAGGGGAAAAAGTCGCGGCCGTCGTTCAAGGCCAGTTCCACGGCTTTCAGAAGATTGAGGTTGGCGTCCACGGTGCCGGACCGGTCGTTGCCGCACATGGTGTTTTCCAAACAACCCACCGGCGCGTAGTCGAATACGTTGTCCGGCCGGATCAGCCCTTCCAACCCGGCCTTCCGGGCTTCTTCCAGCATCCCGGCCATGGACCGTTCGTCGAAATTGAGCAGAAACGGCGAACCCTGGCTGGACCCGATCATCTCGACCACCCGGTCCAGAAGCCCATCCGGGCTCCCCCGATGAAGCCGGACATTGGGCTTGGGCTCCAGAATGGGGCTCATGTCGTCGATCACATCCAGGAAGGCATGGGTCAGATCGTTGGTCATGTCCCGGCCTTCGGGCCCCAGGCCGGACAGGGTGATCAGCTGGCCGTACGCCGACGTGATGCCCTGGTTGCCGGTCTGGATCATGGCGTCGTACGCGGTGTTGGCGTGGATGAAGAAGCAGCCCAGAACCTCCTTGCCAAAGGACCGGTTCATGCCTTGAGCCAGGGATTTTTCCCAGAAGGGGAGGAGGTATTGGTCCACCCGGCCGAAGGAAACGCCCGGCCCGGGGTAGTTTTCGTCGCTCATCACCAGCATGTGGGTCAGCCAGAGGGATTGGACGGCTTCCCAGAAGGTTTCGGCCGGTTCCCAGGGGACTCGTTCCAGGTTCCGGGCCATCTGAACCAGTTCGGCTTTTCGTTCGGGTCCGGGTTCCTGAGCCGCCAGCTTCCAACAGAGCTGGCTGTACTTGGCGGCCAGGTCCCGGGGCATGACGGCGGCGGTCATCATGGCCCGGAGCTGGGCGCCCTTGGGCCCCGATTTTTCACGACCGGAAAGACCCTGGTACCGTTCATCGAGTTCCAGATGTACGTCCCGGAAGCCCTTGGCCAGAATCCGGGGATAATCCGGAATCAGATGGCCCGACGTGGACCCGGCGTTGCCATACCCATGGTCGTGAAACCATTTCATCCGCTTTCTTACGCCCTTGGGGCCGGTCACCAGCTTGTGCCAGGTCCAGGCTTCCATGCGCGAAAAGCACCGGGAGGCCTGAAGATTGAACCGGGTTCCGGCCAAAAGGTCGCCGGGCAGGATTTCCTGCGGCAGTTGGTTCACCATCACTTCGCGGATGAACCAGGCCCGGCGCTCGGGCAGGCTTTTGGACCAGAAAGCGTCGTTCAGGGGCGCCTCCCGGGCCGCCTGAAGAAAACTGGCCGAAAAAGTGGGCAGAAAGGGATATATTTCCGGGGCCACGTACCAGGTCATTTCGTCAAACACCACGTCCCAGGGCGCGCCCGTGGTATAGGCCGAAAATTCGTTGTTCCAAACCCGCTCATTGCCTTGGAAATAGTAGTCCCTCAGCCAGGCGAGCCGCGGGGAAAGCCCTTTGGGTTCGCGGACTTCATGGGAAAAACTGAAGGCGGCCTCGGCGCTCATCGGTTCTTCTCCTTTCCCAGCGCCGCGACCAACCGGTCGCGGCCGTGGTCAAGCAGCTTTTTCATTTCCTTGGCGGCCTGGTCCTCATCCTTGCGGCCGATGGCCAAGGCCAAAAGACGATGCCAGCCGAATACCCGGGCCGCCATGCCGTGATCCTTGAAAAAAAGCCCGGCCAAGTGGAGATACACTTCGCGGAAGGACTGGATCAGCATGGGGTACATCACGTTGTTGGACGCCAAAGCCACCCGGTGGTGGAATTCGAAATCGATCCGGGTGATCCGGTCCACGTCCGCCGGATCAGTTTGGTCTTCCCGGTCCACGTGAGCCAGTAGGCCTTGGGCCTGGTCATCGGTCCGGTTGGCGGCGGCCCGGCGGGCGGTTTCCACTTCAAAAAGCTCCCGCATATCCAGCATGCTCGAAAGAATCGCGGGGTCCAGCCCCCCCTGGTACCGGACCAGGGAATTGAGCAGGGCCAGGGACCCTTCGGCGCGGAAGTCGCTGACCACGGCGCCCACTCGAGGCCGGATGGCCACCAGACCCCGGCCGGCCAGTTCCAACAGGCCTTCGTGGACCACGGGCCGGCTGACGCCCAGTTGGAGGGCCAGTTCCCGTTCGGAGGGGAGTT
>JAGVGV010000347.1 GCA_020056895.1 Deltaproteobacteria bacterium | reverse complement strand
TGGTCCCCTTCGGACCTGGCTTTCACCCTGGACCGGGAATACGGGATACAGACCCGGGCGGGCCTTCACTGCGCCCCCCGGGCTCACCGGACCCTGGGCACGTTTCCTTCAGGAACGGTCCGGTTTTCCTTCGGCTGGTTCAATACCGCCAACGAAATTCAGGCCGTGCTGGCGGCCCTGACCGACTTGGCCGAACGCCGGCCGGACGCCGATTGAATTCCCCCGCCATGGACCGCCAGGCTCCCGCCGCCATTCTGATTCTGGATTCGATCCACCATGTGCTCCGCGCCGAAAAAGTGTTGGAAGCCAAGGGGTTGGTCTTCGATCTGGTTCCCGTGCCCAAGGAAGTGAACCCCGATTGCGGCATGGCCCTTTGGGTGGCTCTCCCCCACCTGGATTCGGTCGTGGCGGCTCTGGGTGAGGCCGGGATTGAGATTCAGGCCCGGTATCGCCGCCGTGAGGGACGGTTCGAACCCTGGGGTTCGTGATCGGCCAACTGGCGGAAACCCGTACGCCTCCGGTAGGAAAAGGTCCTTTATCCATCGCTTTCATAAACCACCGGATTCGGGAAGCTTTGTCGAACGAGGATTTTTCGATTCCTTCGGCCCCGTTGCGGTTAATACTTGACAATTTTATATAATTATGCTTAACTTGGCTACGGTAATGGAAGGTTCGGCCGTGCATCCGGAGCATCCGGAATGGATGGGCCGGAGTGGACGGGAACGTTCTTGTTGAAGCGTTCAACCCTCGGGGGAATACTCCCAAATAGACGACCGTGAACCGGTCATTGGGACAGGGGAGAAAGACGATTCGCTTCCATCGCGCCATAGCCGGCTTTGCGTTCGCCTTCATAGGGTGCGTGGCGGCGCTGTTTTTTTCGGCCTGCAGCGATCCCTGGCTGTCCGTTCCGCCCGAAAACCAGGCGCCAAAGTCTCAAACTCCTTTCGTACCCACGAATTACCTGATCGGCCCGGGCGATGAGCTCGAGGTGTTGTATCAGTTCGACCCCGGTTTCACCGTGGACGACTATATGATCGACACCCAGGATACGCTCCGGATCGAATACTACTACTATCCGGTCATGACCCGGAACGTGCGGGTTCGGCCGGATGGGCGGGTGACCCTGCCGTTGATCGGCGACGTGATGGCCAAGGGCCAGAAACCGTCGGCGTTGGCCAAAACCCTGGCTCAGCTATATCAGCCTCATTTGAAGCGGCCCGATATTACCGTGGAAGTGGAAACCTTCCATGCCAAGGTGGCCGAACTGAAGGAAGCCATCACCACCACCACTCGGGGGCAGTCCCGGGTCGTGGTGGTCCGGCCCGATGGCGGAATTTCGCTGCCTTTCGTGGGCGACATCACCGCCAGCCGGTTGACCGCGGTCCAGTTGTCCATGCAGCTTCATCACCTGTACCGCAAGGTTCTGGAAAACCTGAGCGTGACCGTGGCCGTGCTGGGCGCCCGATCGAACAAGGTTTACCTTTTGGGTCAGGTGGAAAAACCGGATATGTACGATCTGATCGGCCCCACCACGTTGACCCAGATCGTGGCCCGTGCCGGAGGGTTCACCCGCGACGCCAACATGGAACAGGTGGTGGTGATCAGCCGGCGGGCCGACGGCCGGCCCGAAGCAGCGGTGCTGGACCTCAAGGACATGATCAGCCAGGGCAATCTGGCTCAGGATGTGTTTTTGAAACAATACGACGTGGTGTACGTGCCCCGGACCAAACTGGCTCAGGCGGCCCTGGTCGGCGATCAGCTTTGGCGGTTGATCCCGCTGACCTTCAGTATCAATGGCTCGTATTCCCTGGGCGGCGTGGCCCCCGAGTGAGACCTCATGCCTGAAGCCTGGATGCCGCATAAAACGTCCCTTAGGGATATCCTTTTTATTCTGTTTTCCAAAAAGAACGTTTTTTTGGGAATTTGGGTGCTGGTGGTGACGGCCACGGTGTTGGTGGCCTTTTCGGCGGACCCGGTATACGAGGCTTCGGCGAAGATTTTGGTCAAGCCCTTCGTGGATCCGCTGCTCCATTACGATTCTCCACCCGGTATTCTGCGGCCTTCGCCGGTATCGCCCCAGGACATCAATTCGGAAATCGACGTGATATTGTCCGATGAAGTGCTCCGCAAGGTGGTTCAGGAAATCGAGGCCCTGGACGAGGGCGTGGGCCGGGAAGGGATCGTCACCAAGGTAATCGATTTTACCCTGAAAACCCTGAAACGGGGAATGGTCGCGGTGGGGTTGTCCGTGGCCGCCGATCCCATGGACCGGGCCATGAGCGCTCTTCGCCAGCGGTTGGTGGTGGCGCCGATCACCATGTCCAACATGATCCAGATCACCATGACGGGCAAGGACCCCAAACGGCTGGCCGATTCCATCAACATGCTGGTGGATCATTCCATCGACCGCCATATCCAGGTCCATCAATCCGAAGAGGGTTTGGGCTTTTTTACCAACCAGGCTCAATTGTATGGAGACCGCCTGAAGACCGCCGAAGAGGACCTTAGGAAATTTCACCACGAAGGGTCCGTTGGGGACATTGGGGTCCAACGGGAAGGCAACATCAAGTTGATGGAGATTCTCAAGCAGAGCCTGGCCGAGATTCACGGCCGGATTTCCGAATACGAAGTCCGGCTGGAACGGAGCCACAAAGACCCCGAAGCTCTGACTCAGGAACTCAGGGACAACAGCGTTCTGATCGAATATTTCAAGTCGCTTCTGCCCCTGATGGTGGAACTGGAGCGGATTGCTCAGTTGTATCCGGATAAGTCGGTGGAATACCAGGATACGTCCAAGCAGGTGGAAGAGATCAAGAAGCGGATCGAAGGCCAGCAAAAGCGGATATTGGCGGGCAGTGAGATCGATCTGGGGGCCTTGAAACGGCACGAACAGGCGCTTTCGGCTCAGATTGACCGGCTGGAACAGGAAAACGTGGACCTGACCGAAAAAGAGATTCAATTCAAAAGGCTGTCCCGGGATTTCCGGCAGGCCGAAAAAAACTATCTGCTATACATGGACAAAACCGAAGAGGCCCGGATCCAGAAACAAAAGGAAGCCAGCCGGGTGGCCAACATTTCGGTGGCCAGTTGGGCGTACCCGCCCTCCATTCCCATTTTCCCCCGCAAGACCTTCATGTTGGTCATATCCATCATGGCCGGTTTCATTATGGGCATGGCCGGGGCGTTCGTGGCCTATTACATGGACCATACCATCAAAACCCCCGAGGAAATGATGGCCTACGCCGACATCCCCGCCATCAGCGCCATTGAACTGATGCATGTTGCTCCCCCCGCCCGGAGGTCCCATGGATCGTGACGACGCGCCGGGCAAAGGGGTTGGTGGAAGGCCGCCTTTACCGACCGAGCCCAAAGATTCCGCGAAGGAAGCCCGGCGGGACCTGGGCAGCCTGGTGGGCCTGGGGGCCCGGAAAGCCGATACGGTCTGGGACAAGCCAGGGCCCGAGGAACCCGCGTCTTCGGGGCCGGCCTTTGAACCCACGGAAGCCGCCCCCGAGCCGCCATCCTTCAACGGTCCTGAGGAAGATAAGGACGCTCAAGCCCAGCCCGCCGAAGCGGAGGTCTGCCACGCCCGGAAATCCAAGGGGGGGTCCAACGTGGCCCTTTGGATGGAGCATCCGGAAAAAAATGGAAGGCTTCTGGAGAATTTCCGGGTCATCAAGGGCCAGCTTTCGGCCTTGAAAACGGACCAGGGGGCTCAGGTTTTTCTTATGACCGGTTCCGGCCCCAAGGTGGGGACCACCACCATGGCGTACAACTTGGCCTTGGTGATGGCCTGGGACCTTTTAGACCAGCGCATTTTGCTGGTGGATGCCAACGTTCCCCGGCCCATGCTTCACGATACGCTCAACCTGCCCGCCGAACCGGGGCTGCTCGACTATCTTTTGACCAACATCACCCTGGACGAAATCCTGTGGGAAACCCAGTGGCCCAACCTG
>JAGVGV010000105.1 GCA_020056895.1 Deltaproteobacteria bacterium | reverse complement strand
GACCTGGATTTCGAGGAATCCCTGCGGCAGCGGGTGGCCTTGCTCAAGGGGCTGCCGCTGGCCGAGCTCGAAGACATTCGCGCCAACCTTCGGTTGTCGGAAGACGCGGCCCGGGTGGTGGATACGCTCAAGCGGCTGGGATTCAAGGTCGGCGTGGTGACCGGCGGGTTTTATTTCTTCGCCGAATACCTAAAAGACCGCCTAGGCCTGGATTTCGTCTTCGCCAATCGGCTGGACATGAAGGACGACGCCCTGACCGGCCGGGTGGTGGGCGACGTGATCGACGCCGCCGGCAAGGCCCGAATCGTGAACCAGACCGCCGCGTCCCTGGGTATCTCCTTGGATCAGACCGTGGCCGTGGGCGATGGCGCGAACGACGCCCTGATGCTGGGCCAGGCAGGCCTGGGCATGGCGTACAACGCCAAACCCGTGTTGGCCCGGGCGGCCAACGTGACCCTGGGCAAAAGCCGTTTGTACAACATTCTTTATCTGCTGGGCATGACCGACGACGACCTGTAACCCCAGGCGCCCCGATTCACCCTTGGGAGATAATGGACTATGGTTTCCCCGGAAACGCGCCAGGCCATCATGGACCGCATTACCCGGATTCCCATTTTCGAAACGTTGGAAATGCGGGTGGATGCCATGGATGACGGGTACTTTGAAGTCACCATTCCCCGCCGGAAAAGGTACGATGGCATCTTCGATTCGCTCCACGGCGGCCTTCTGACCACCCTGGCCGATTCCGTGGCGGCCTACGCCATCCTGACCTTGGCCGGACCGGACGAACCCATGACCACCACCGACCTGAGCATCCGGTTCCTGGCGCCCTGCCTGACGTCGGTCACGGCCAAGGGGCGAGTCATCAAGTTCGGGCGGACCCTCTGCCCGGTGGCGGTGGACCTGTTTGACGAAAACGGAAAACAAGTGGCCGCGGCCTCGGTTTCGTACATGCGCCTGGGCCGCAAGGACCCTTCGGCCTGATCCCCGGCCGGCGGTCTTAATCCGTATCGAGGAGCGCGGGCGGGGGGGCGGGGGTTGATAAACACCATGCGGGATGGCGGTGAGGCGGGTCAGCCCGATTTCTTGATGGAATCCCGATACTGCCGGATGCCTTCCACGATGCCGTCGGTCAGGCGGTCCAGATATTCTTCGCTCATCAGCCGCTTTTCTTCGGCCTTGTTGCTCATGAACCCGATCTCCACCAGAATGGACGGCATGTTGGCTCCGATCAGCACGTAAAACGGCGCCTGCTTCACGCCCAGGTCCCGGACATCCTTGGTTTTTTCCCTTGCCCCCCGAACCATGGCCCGATGCACGTGATTGCCCAAAACGCTCGATTCGTTGATCTTGGAGTTGAGCATCAAATCGCCCAGGATCATCTGCAGATCGCTCATGTTTTTGTTCGAGGCCGCGTTTTCCCGCTGGGCCACGCGCATGGCTTCCTGGTCGGTGGCGATGTTCAGGATGTAGGTTTCCAGGCCGTTCACCTTGGCGCTCGGGTGGGCGTTGGCGTGGACTGAAATGAACAGGTCGGCGGCCAGGGTGTTGGCCGCGGCGGTCCGCTCCTCCAGGGTCAGGAATTCATCCTTGGTCCGGGTGAGAACGGTTTCGAGCCCCAGTTTTTTCTGGATTTTTTCGGCCAGCAACCGGGCCGCCTTCAGCGTCAGGTCCTTTTCCTTCAGGCCGCTGGGGCCCGCCGTGCCCCGGTCCTTGCCGCCATGGCCGGGATCGATGACCACCTTGCGGATGCCCAGGCCCAGTTGCCGGGCCAGCGAGGCCTGGTCGGTCGCGCCGCCTCTGGCCGGACCCCTGGGGGTTTTGGGCCGTTTCAGAGCCGTTTCCCTGAGGTCCTGCAAGGGCTCCTTGTCCCCTTCTCCGGCGGCTGGAACATCGGAACCGGAAGGCTTGCCGTCTCCGGCCGGACCTTCAGGCGCTCCGGCGGCGGGCGGACCGGCGGTGGGACTTTTTTCCGAAGGGGATGTGGACGGACCTCCGGCCAGGACCGCCGGAGGCGTTTCACCCGTTACGTCGATGACGATCCGGAAGGGGTTGTCCAAGGAAAAAATCCGGTAATTCTCGATATGCTGAATGTCCAGGACCAGGCGGACCGTTTTGGCATCGTACTGAGCCAGCCGGGCCTTGGACAAAAAGCCGTCGGCGATCACGATTTCGTCGCGGACGCCGGGTCCGATCACCGCGTTTTCCAGGTCCAGGTACAGCCGCATGGGCAGCTTGAGCTTGGGATCGGCCCGGAGCATATGGCCTTCGAAGGTCACCGGCCGGTCCAGGTCCACGGCCACCCGGCTGTAGCTGGGATTCTGCCAGTGTCTCAGGCGGGTGACCCGGATGGGGCCGCCTTCGGCCGGATCCTTGGCCGGCGCCACTTTTGGAGCGGCCGGGGACTCGGCTCCGGGTTTGGTCGGTTTGCCGGCCGATGCCGCGGTGGGTTTGGCCGGAGCCGGCGGAGCCGGAGGCTCATCCTTACCGGCGGTTTTGTTCGACCCTGAAATCCGGGCCATCAACTTTCGGGCCTGGGCCACTTCGGTCTTGCTCTTGGGGTGGTTCAGTTCCACCTTCAAAAGCTCACGGTACGCCCGGTCCGTATCCTTTTTCTGGTTCAAAAAGATTTCGCCGATCCTAAGCTGGGCGGCGGCTCCGGAAGAACGGTTGGGGAAAGACCGGGCGGTTTTCTGGTAGGTTTCAATGGCGTTGTCCAGGTCGGCGGACCGCTGGGACCGCTTGTGCATTTGCTGATACAGATCACCGGCGGTCAGGAGGGCCTGATCGGCCTTTTCGCCGCTGGGGAAGTTCTGGACCACTCGGAGGTACCGGTCGATGACCGCCTGCCACTTTTCCCGGTTGGCCTGGGCCTTGGTGTCGGCCATGAACTTTTTTCGGGCTTCAACGGCGTTGTCCCACAAAAATTTTTCCGTAAGCGCCAGCGCCGGACCGGCCAGGAACAACCCCAGACTCAAAATCGCGATCAGGAACCAGACAATCCGGCGGCCGATGGGGGTCATGAGGTCATCCCCTTGAGTTCCGCCAGCGCCACCAGCGCGGACAAGGGCGTCATGGCGTCCACGTTGATTTCCTTAAGCCGGTCCAGAACCGGCGACGGAGCCGGCGGTTCTGGGATGGACCCGAACAGGCTGAGCTGGGGTGAAGGAGCGGATCGGGCGGCTCGGGACCGGGTTGGGCGGACCGGCGCGGCGACCGGAGGGCCGCCGTTTTCCAACCCTTCCAGAACCTCGCGGGCCCGCTCCAAAACATCCCGGGGCAGCCCCGCCAGCCGGGCCACGGCAATGCCATACGACCGGCTGGTTCCGCCGGGAACCAGTTTACGCAAAAAAATCACGGTATCCTGCCATTCACGGACGGCTACGTTAAAGTTCCGGACCCGGGGCTTGTTCTGAGCCAGCCCCACCAGTTCATGATAATGGGTGGCGAACAGGGTTCGGACCCCCACGCCGTCCAGATCGTGCAGGTATTCGGCCACGGCCCAGGCAATGGACAGACCGTCGAAAGTGCTGGTGCCCCGGCCGATCTCGTCCAGAATCACCAGGCTTCGGCTGTCGGCCTGATTGAGAATCTGAGCCGTTTCGTTCATTTCCACCATGAAGGTGGACCGGCCCCGGGCCAGATCGTCCGAAGCGCCCACCCGGGTGAAGACTCGGGATACCAGCCCCAGTCGGCACCGCTGGGCCGGGACGAAGGACCCCATCTGGGCCAGGATCACGATCAAGGCGGTCTGCCGCAAGATGGTGGATTTACCCGCCATGTTCGGTCCGGTGATGATGAGCACCTGCTGGCTTTCGTTGTCCAGCAATACGTCGTTGGCCACGAAGGGTTCGGACCCCAGGTTCCGTTCCACTACCGGGTGCCGGCCCCCTTCGATATCGATGATGTCCTCGTCCAAAAGTTCCGGCCGGACCCAGTTGCCCCGGACTCCGGCCTCGGCCAGAGCCGCCAAGGCATCCGCTTCGGCCACCAGGTCCGCCGAACGCCTCAGACGGGGGCCGAACCCGGCCACCCGGACCCGAAGGTCCTCGAAGAGCTCTTGTTCCAAAACAAGCCGCCGCTCCCCGGCGCCCAACACCTTGTCTTCCTGCTCTTTCAGTTCCGGGGTGATGAACCGTTCCGCTCCGGCCAGAGTCTGCCTCCGGACGTAATGGTCGGGGACCTGAGCCAGATTGCTCCGGGTGACCTCGATGTAGTACCCGAACACCCGGTTGTACCCGATCTTCAGCGATCCAATGCCGGTCCGTTCCCGTTCGGTTTTTTCAAGGGCCGCGATCCAACCCTTGCCCAGGGACATCACCTGGATCAGTTCATCGAGTTCGGGATGGTACCCTTCCCGGAAGGCGCCGCCGTCCTTCAAGGTCAACGGTGGGTCGTCCACCAGCGCCCGACCGATCAAGTCCGCCGCGTCTTCCACCAAATCCAGCCGTTCCCCCAGGTCCCTCAGAAGCCCCGGCGGCCGGGCCATCAACGCGGCCCGAAGCCCGGGCAGTCGGGACAGGCTGTCTTTGAGCGCGGCCAAGTCCCGAGGCCCTGACCGGCCCAGGGAAATCCGGCCGATCAGCCGCTCCAGATCATGCACTCCGGAAAGCAAGGACCGAAGGTCTTCCCGAGCCAGCCCGTCCATCAGCAGATCGTCCACCGCGTCGTGCCGTTCGGCCACCAGAGCCCGGACCAGAAGCGGCGCCCCCAGCCAGGCCTTGAGCTTCCTTCCGCCCATGGCCGTGATCGTCCGGTCCAAAAGCCCCCACAGGCTGCCGGCCCGGGATCGGTCGCGCATGGATTCGAACAGCTCGAGGTTCCGCTTGGTCACGTCGTCCAGCACCATGAAATCGGAAAGCTCATACCCCTGCACCCGGTCCACGTGAACCAGGTCCCGCCCCTGGGTTTCCTGGGCGTAGAGTAGAACGGCGCCGGCGGCGGCCACGCCCAGGGGCTTGTCCCCCAAACCGAAACCATCCAGGGCAAAGGCGCCAAAGCGTTGAGTCAACGCCTTCCGGGCCCGGGCTTCATCAAAGCGGTCGGTTTGGACCAGGGTCAGATAGAACCCTAGGCCTTCCAGCAGCTCGGCCAGGCCCGATTCATCCTCTTCGCCCACCAGAATTTCGGAAGGCCCCAACCGGCCCAGCTCGGCGCGGAGGGCTTCTTCGGAAAACACCTGAGTGGCCAAAAATTCGCCGGTGGAAACATCCAGAACGGCCAGGCCGTAATACGTCCGGCCGTCTTTTTCCGGCCGGCCCAGAATGGCGGCCACGTACCGAGGGGTTTTGGGGTCCTGAAGTTCGGGGGAAACCACCATGCCCGGCGTGACCACCCGGGTTACTTCCCGGGCCACGATGCCCTTGGCTTGGCGGGGGTCTTCCACTTGGTCGCAGACCGCGACCTTGATTCCGGCGGCGATAAGCTTATTCAGATACGTTTCGGCGGCGTGGTACGGCACACCGCACATGGGGATGTCCTGGCCTTGATGTTTCGAACGGGAGGTCAGGGCGATTTCGAGGATGGGCGCGGCCCGAACCGCGTCTTCGAAAAACATTTCGTAAAAGTCGCCCATCCTGAAAAACAGAATTTCTTCGCGGTACTTTTCCTTGAAGGTGAAGTACTGCTGAAGCATGGGCGTCAGTTGGGTGATGGGCAAAGGGCCTTCGGTCATCGGGCCTTATCCCGAAGGGGTTCCGAACCCGTTAGGGTTCGGCGCCGGGGGGGCGGTCGGCGCCGGCGCGGAAGGTTCGGCCAAAGGAGCCGGGGGAGCGGTCCGAGTCTGCTTCAACCCCGTGGTTTCCCAGGCCCCGCATTGGGGGCAACGCCAGGTGTGATGGTGGATTTCCAGGCCGCATTGGCGGCATTGGAACACGCTTTCCCGCTCCGAAACCGCTTCGAGCAGCCGGTTGAACACGGCCCGGATGTCCTGGTCCGATCCTTCCGTCAGCGACAGCCGGCCCAGTTCCTGATGGGCTTCCAGACAGCCGGGGTCCATGGCCAGGGCTTTTTCCAGTTGATCCCGCGCTTTGTCCGGCCGGCCGGTCATCAGGTGAATCCGGGCCAGGGCCAGCCGCGCCTGGCAGCCAAAGGGATGCCCCGGCAGTTCGGCCATCTGGATCAGGAATTCTTCGATACCGGCGGGGTCCCGAAGCTGCGCCGCCACCCGGCCCAGCCGCCCGAAGACAAGGTACGCCCGGTCCGGAGCCACTTCGGCCGCCCGGCGCCAGAGCGCCACCGCTTTCTTCAGCTTGCCCTCGCGGTGCTTCAGGTCCCCCAGCCGTAAAAAGGCTTCCACGCAGATGGGGTTGTATTTCAAGGCCTTTTGAAAAGCGGCCTGGGCGTGGCTGGGAAAGCCTTTGTCCCAGTGAACCTGGCCGATTTCCACCTGGTAATGGGCCAAGGCCGCCAAGTCCCGGCGGCCGGTCCGTTTGGCCAGCTTTTCGGAAAAAGCCCCGGCCTTGTCCCATTCCTTCAATTCTTCATGAATCTGAACCAAGTGCCGAAGGGGTTCCACGGCCTTGGCGTCTTCGGCGGCCAGTTCCTCGAACACCGCGGCGGCCCGGCCATAGAACCCGGCCCGGCGGTAATCGATGCCCAGATCCAGCTTGGCCTGGCGGCGGACGACGGGATCAAGCTGGGGTCGGAGGATAATGCTCTGGCGGAT
>JAGVGV010000421.1 GCA_020056895.1 Deltaproteobacteria bacterium | reverse complement strand
CCCGAAACGAAGCCACGACGCCGACCACCAACCCAGCCCCAAACAGATAACCGATGGTTTTCGGGGGGTGTGGGGGAGCTTTGGCCCCCAAAGCTCCCCCACATATTCATCCTTCTCTTGAAACCAGATCGCGAAGTCTCCTCCACCCTACCAAACGAACAACCACCGGCTTTCGGAGGGCTGTGGATGCGACCGGACCGCGACCAAATCTGGCCACCAGACTTGGCCTTCCCCAATGCCCTTTCCCCTGCCGCCCCCCCATTCCGTCACCAATTCTTAACCAACCGTTCATCCTTCCATGACGCGGCGGGCGTACTCTCCCTTTTTAAATTCTATGGGGGGCATCCCCCCTGGAGCCAGGGAAGGAGCGCCGCGAGCGCGTATGGAGGCATGAGCACCGTTACTTTTCGAACCCGTCCGTACGGCGGGCGGGCCACGCCGGCCGAGGTTTTAGCTCGTTTGGGCATTTACGGCCGGGACCCCGGCGAGCTGGCCGGCCGGCTGCCGTTCACTCCGGCCGACGCCACCTTGGGCGTCGAGAACGAGCTTCAGGCCGTGGTGGAGGGCTCCCGGGCTCAGGTGGACCTGCCCCGGACCATCGAGTCGTCCCGCTATTTTGAAAACATCATCCAGCGCCGCCGCCGGGGGGATTTATCCCGCCGGTTGGTTTCCGATTTGGAACATTGGCTGGCCGACGACCCGGGGGTCTGGGAAAACAGTTGGGTCCGCCTGCCGCTGGACGCTCTGGGACCGGACGCGGCCCGGGCCTTTGAAACGGACCTTTTGGCCGACAAATCCCGTCCCGAACGGGGCCGCCGGACGGACGCCGGGCGTTTTTTCACTCCCGGCGAAGGGGGAACCCAAATCCGGCTGCCCATCAGCTACCTGATAAAACTGGCGCTTCTGGACGCGGTGGGTCCGGAAAGCGGGGCTCCGGAACCGGTCCGGGCTTCGGGCCGGAAATGCGCGAATCATTATCTGAGCGACAACACGTCGCCCGAAACCTGTTCGTTCCACCTGGCCGGCCTGGCCGAAGGAACGGCCGGCGGACGGGCCGTGGCCGGGGAAACGGCCCGGCGGTTTTTGCTCACCCAGCTATTGGTCCAATTCGCCGGCCACCGGTACCGGCTGATCGAATCGGGCCAGCGGCCATTGGTTTATTTCGCCCCCCACCCGCCCCTCCGGCAAAAACGGCTCAACGACGTTATCTCCGATTCCTTCTACCGCGAGCTGTTCATGAACCCCTGCCTTTCGGGCTGGGAGCGGGGCGAAGAAAAACACCGGTACATGCACCTTTGCCACCAGGTGCTTTCCCGAGCCAGCCTCAACGCCCTGTCGCGGCTTCGGGAAGCGGGCATCATCACCAACAATCTGGTGATCGTGCCGTCCACGTCGAACATCAGCCTGGCCAACAACGGCACGCATATCAGCCTGGGCAGCCAAAAGCTTACCGGCGCCCTGGCCGCCGGGACCGTTGATTTCGGTCCGGCCCACGAAAAATACCTGGCCGATCTGGTGATCAAGTTCGTTGAGCATTTTCTGCCCCTGTTCGTCGGCACGTACGCCGCGTCGCCGTACCGGTTGGGGTTCACGGATTTTCACCCCGAGCGGGTTCTTGCTTTTCTGCCCTACGAACTGGACTACACCCATCTGCGGATGATCTGGCGGCGGTGGCGGAAAAAAGCCCGGCTGAAAAGCTGGTTGTTCGGCCTGCGGATGACCCCCTTCGGCCCGCCGATGCTGGACCGGCTTTGGGGCCGGGTTTGGGGTCTGAAGGGGGATTATCTGCCCGACTACCGGCTTTTGGACTATCTGGTGGCGGTAATGAGCACCGATGCGTCCCCGGCGCTTTCGGGCCGGGCCGGGAACCAGGACCTTTTGAAAAAGGATCTGGCCGACCTGGGGTTGTACGATCCCCACATGCCGCTTTATCTCTTGTACCGGCAACGTGAGTATGACCGGATGGGCTTTACCGGGTTCGAAGGCCGGCAATACAGCCTGTTTCACGATTTGGAATCCGATCTGGGATCGGCGGCTCAGCTTCAGGCTTTGGTGACGGCCCTGGCGTACCACATGATCGCCACCGGCCACCTGGATCACGACGACATTCCGGATACCCCCGAAGTGGAAAGCGAACGGCGGCAGGTGTTCTTCGGCGCGGCCATCGATCTGCCCACCTTTTTCGTCCGCAAAAACAGCGGCAACCGGTTCCTGAACCGGATTCTGATCCAAACGGAAGGGGTCCGTCCGAGCCGCCGGTATCCGGGGTTCCTCCGGGTTCGGCGAAAGGATTATCTGGAAGCCTTGGCGACCTTCCTGGAAGTGGAAGGCCGGGGGGTGGCCCAGGCTTTTGGCGCCAAAAATTTGTTGGCCGATCTGAGGCTCCGGGTCCGGCATCCCGAAACCCATTCCGCCTTCGGCCGGCTGACGAAGGACATCCTGAATTCCACCGGAGCCAAGACCGCCTTTCACCTTTCGGCGGACGAATTCAACCGGGCGGCCGAACATTACTACCGGGACGAACTCAGGCGCCGGCATTTCCGGGAAGCCTGGGACCTGTTCCTGAAGGAGATCGACGACCCGGACGCCCGAGGCTATTGGGAGGAATCCGGGTTGCGGGCGGCCATAGGCCAGGTAACGGGGGGCCGGTCTCCGTTTGAGGCCGCCCGTGAGATCGAATCGGACGTGATGGCCGAAACCGCCGGACCCGAAGCGATCCAAACGGCCATCCATCTGTTGCTTCTGGATATCCGCCGTCGCGCGGCCATGAGCCCGGGCACCCAATCCACTGAAAAAGGAACCGAAAATGGGGATGCCGATCCACCAGTTTGTCGATCGGAAAACGGGTGATATCCGGCGGGAACGGCTGGCGGCCGACCGCCTGGTCCATTTCGTTTATTCCGGCATTCGGGAAAACATGCCGGCGGTGTTTCGGGCGTTCACGAGCGCCCGGGGATCGCGGGTATTGGGGGTTTTGAATTACGACACGGTGCTGGGGTCCCGGTTCACCTCGGCCCGGGACCGGATCCGGTCCTGGGGCGTGGACGAAACGGAATGCCTGGACGATCCGGACACGCTGGACACGCCCAGGAAATTGTTCTGCCGCCGCATTCGTTATTGGGACCGGCGGCCCATGCCCAAGGACGAACGGACCGTGGTCTCGCCGTCGGACGCCAAAGCGCTGGTGGGGTCGTTCCGGGAAACGTCGGCCTTGTTCGTGAAAGGCAAGTTTTTCGATCTGGCCGAACTCCTAAGCGAAGACCGGCCTCAATGGCGGCCGGTGTTCGAAGGCGGCGACTGGGCGCTGTTTCGGCTGACTCCAGACCTGTACCACTACAACCATGCCCCGGCAGCCGGCCGGGTGCTGGACGTGTACGGCCTGGCGGGCGGGTTCCATTCGTGCAATCCCGGCGCCGTTGTGGAACTGGTAACGCCGTACTCGAAGAATCGCCGCGTGGTCACGATCATCGATACCGATACCGAGCACGGCACGAACGTGGGCCGGGTGGCCATGATCGAAGTGGCGGCCCTGATGGTGGGCGGGATCGAATCCCGGTACAGCCCGGCGGCCTATGACGACCCTCAACCCGTCCGGCCGGAGATGTTTTTGGAAAAAGGCCAGCCGGTCAGCCTGTTTCAGCCCGGGGCGAGCACGGTGGTTCTTTTGTTCGAACCAGGCCGGATTGAATTCGACGCCGATTTGGTCCGGAACCAGACCAGGGCCGGAGCCGTCTCCCGGTTTTCCATGGGCTTTGGCCGGCCTTTGGTGGAAACCCTGGTCGACGTTCGGTCCGGTATCGGTCGGGCCTTGGACCGTTAATAACCTAAGGGGAAAAAGAGTGATGTCGGGATTGATTTTGGCGGCCGTACTGGCCCTGCTTTACGCATTGTTGCTGGGATGGGCCTGCCGGACACTGCCCGAAGAAAAATGGCAGGTGCTGGCCGCCGTACCTTTGCTTCGGGAAGGGCCGGGTGTGTTCAAGGGGTTCAATTTGACCTACTATGGCTTTTTTTCGGCTTCGGCCCAAACCGCGGCCGCCGGCGCCGTGTTGTTCCTGATGGGCTCGGTGGGGCAGGAATCGTTGGCCACGGTTCTGGCGCTGGCTCCGGTAATGGGAGTAGGGCTGGTGGCGGCTCGGGTGGTGGCCCGGGTGGTGGAGAAAAAACCGCGGACATTCACCGTGGGCGGCGCTTTTTTCGTGGCCCTGTTTCTTGCTCCGGGGTGGGCGTGGGGCGCGGGCCGGCTGCTCAACGGCCCTCTGGCGGCCGCTGACCGGGTGGCCCCTTTTCTGGCGGCCATAGCCGTGGCCTATGCCCTGGGCGAGGGTTTGGGCCGGCTGGCCTGCATCAGCTTCGGCTGCTGCTATGGCCGGCCCCTGGACCAATGCCCGGCCTGGGTCCAAAAGGTGTTCGGCGGCCATGCCTTTGTATTCGACGGCCCCAACAAAAAGATCGCATACGAAAGCGGCCTGGGCGGCGTTCCCGTGGTCCCCATCCAGGCCGTCAGTTCCGCCGTACTGGTCGCCACGGGCCTGGCGGGGATGATCTTGTTCCTGAATGGCTGGTTCCAGGCCGCGTTCATTCTGCCTTTGGCCGTTTCTCAAGGTTGGCGGGTGTTTTCCGAAACCTTGCGAGCCGATTACCGGGGCGGAAGCAGGATTTCCGCGTACCAATGGATGGCCGGCGCGGCCGTGCTGGGCGGGCTGGCTTTGATTCTGGCTTTACCTGAGTATTCGGCGCCTCAGGTCCACCTGGAAGGCGGCCTGAAGGCCCTGTGGTCCCCCGGAACGCTGTTGGCTCTTCAGGTCCTTTGGATCGGCGTGATGCTTTATTTGGGTCGGAGCCGGGTGACGGCCTCGACCATCCGGTTCCACCTGGTCCGGCCGGAAATATAGGGGCCTTCCGGCCGGAACCCAACGTCCAGGCCGCGGGTCAGGCTTTCGCCGACGGAAGGGCCATGGTCAAACAGCCGGCCCCCAGCATTTCCCGAGCTTGGGCGGCCGCCCGGCTTACGTTTTCGTCATTGGCCGGAGATTGACCTTTGGCCAGGCCCAGATCGGCCAGTTGCAGATGGTTGTACCGGCCGATTCCCGCCTGGTCCAGGCTGTTCTTGGCGCAGTCCAACGGACAGCCGTCGATAACCAGAATCCGGTCCGCCGCTTCCGTGGTTTTCACGATCCCCGACACCCGGCCGCCAATGCCGGCCAGGCAGTACATCCGGCCCAGGCCTTCCTTCGTCAACATCCGGGCGGCCCGGTCCGCCACTTCGCCCACGTCCGCCGCGCCCGAGCATGAAAAAATCAGCGTGGGCGCACCCATGCACGCGCATTCGTTCGCCATGTCTTTTCCACCTTTCTTATTTCAAAAACGCTTTGATCTCGTCCACCGACAGCGCCTTGCCCACCGACTTCACGTCGCCGTCGATGGCCAGGGCTGGAGTCATCATCACGCCGTACTTCATGATTTCGTTGATGTCCGTGATCTTCACCAGATCGTGTTCCAACCCCAACTGTTTGGCCGCCGCTTCCGCGTTTTCAGCCAGTTTTTTGCACTTGGCGCAACCCGTGCCCAGGATTTGGATTTTTTTCATATCGGCCTCCTATCCAAAAAAGATTCCATAGATTTTTCCCGTGAGGGTGGCCATGACCACCACCAACGACACGAACACCACGGTTTTTTTCGTGCCCATCACCGTCCGGATGACCAGCATGCTGGGGAGCGACAGAGCCGGACCCGCCAGCAGCAAAGCCAAGGCCGGCCCCTTGCCCATGCCCGATCCGATCAACCCCTGAAGGATCGGCACTTCGGTCAGCGTGGCGAAATACATGAAGGCTCCGGCCAGCGAAGAAGCGAAGTTCGCCGCCCAGGAATTCCCGCCCACGGCCCGAACCACCCAGTCCGACGGGATCAATCCCTCGTTCCCGGGCCGGCCCAAAAGGAACCCCGCCACCAGCACGCCGCCCAAGAGCAAAGGCGTGATCTGCTTGGCGAACCCCCAGGATTGGCTGAACCAGTCCCCGCTTTCCCCAGCGTCCGTACTCGTGGCCCAGGACAGACCGATTACGCCGGCCGCGAAAGGAATCATGGGTTCGTGGAACACCAGGGCCAGCAGGGCCGCCGCTCCGCCCGTCAAGGCCACCTTGACCCAGGGCAGACGAATCCAGACCACCAGAATCACGCCCAACCCGGCCGCGAACCCGGCGGTAATGATCCATTTGTATGAAAAAAGCGCGTGCCAGAGCCCGGTGGTG
>JAGVGV010000614.1 GCA_020056895.1 Deltaproteobacteria bacterium | reverse complement strand
GAGCTGGGGCTGCCGTACCTGTCCCTGCCGCAAACGCTGAAGCATTTGTTTTTGCAAGGCAAACGGCCGATGGTGATCGCCGGCACCCACGGCAAGACCACCACCTCGTCCCTGGCCGCCTGGCTGCTCGATTCGGCCGGCCTGGACCCCGGGTTCATGATCGGCGGGATTTTAAGCAACTATGGCCGGAACTACCGCTTGGGCCAGGGGGATTGGTTCGTTTTGGAAGGGGACGAATACGACACGGCCTTTTTCGACAAAGTACCCAAGTTCATCCATTACGCCCCTCAGGTGGGGATATTGACCAGCGTGGAATTCGATCACGCGGATATATATGAAGATCTGGAAGCGGTAAAGGCCGCGTTCCGCCGGTTCGTGGACCTGATTCCCCCGGACGGGCTGCTGATCGCCTGGGGGGACGACCCCAAGGTGCGGGATATCGCCAGCCGGTCCCGGTCCCCGGTCCGGTATTACGGCCTGGACCCGAAGGCCGATTGGGCGGCCGACCGCATTCGGGCCGACGGCCGGACCACTCGGTTCGATGTGCTTCGCCAAGGCCGGTTCTGGGCGTCCTTTCAATCCCCGCTGTCGGGAACGCATAACGTGCTCAACGCCCTGAGCGTGATCGCGGCGTTGGCCGAAGCCGCCGGGCTGGAACCGGCAACGATCCAAAAGGGGCTGGACGGCTTCAAGAGCGTCCGGCGGAGGCAGGAAGTTCGAGGAATCGCGGCCGGAGTCACGGTGATCGACGATTTCGCCCACCATCCCACGGCGGTTCGGAGCACTCTGGAAGCCATCCGGGCCGCGTACCCCGGCCGCCGTCTGAGCGCCGTGTTCGAACCCCGGACCAACACCAGCCGCCGGGCGGTGTTTCAGGAAGAATACGCCGCCGCGTTCAACGACGCCGACCGGGTGCTGATCCGCGAAGCCCGGAACCTGGACAAAGCCCCCGAAAACAACCGGTTCGATACCGGCCGCCTGGTGGATGACCTGAACCGCCGGGGCCTCGCCGCCCAAATGTTCACTCAGACCGAAGACCTTTTGGCCCACATTGTTCAAACCGCCGAAAAAGAGGACGTGGTGCTCATCATGAGCAACGGCGGGTTCGACAATATTCACGAACGGTTGTTGGACGCCTTGGGGCGGAGGAACCCCGGTTAGAACCCTTCCGGCGTCGGCGCGATCAGTTCAACCCGTTTGGACGTAACGGGGTGGTTGAAGGCCAGTTTGGCCGCGTGGAGCATCAAGCGGCCGTACGGCCGGCCGCCATGGGCCAAGTCCCCCAGGATAGGCAGGCCCGCCGCCGTCAGGTGCAGCCGGATCTGGTGCGTCCGTCCGGTCAGAGGCCGGGCTTCGATCAACGTCCATTCCCCCTCCGGTCCGCCGGCCGGGCCGATCACCCGGAACAGCGTTCGGGCCGGTTTTCCCCGGCCGTCTTCCGGGCAATAGTACTCCCCCGCCCTTTTCGACACCGGCCGGTCCACTTCAAACGATTCGGCCGCCGGACGGCCCGCGACTACGGCCAGGTACGTTTTTTCCATCCCGCCTTGTTCGAACATCCGTCCCAACCCCAGATTCGCCGTCCGATCCTTGGCCAGGAGCAACACCCCGGAGGTGGGCGCGTCCAGCCGGTGGTGAAGGGCCAGGTACTCGCCCGCCTTCAATCGACCAAGGGCCCCGAAGGCATGATTATACCCATCGTAGGGTGTTTGCTGGCTGGGAATCCCGGCCTCCTTGTCGTACGCCAGCAGATGCCGGTCCTCGAACAGAATCCGGCCGGGGTCGGCTTCGTAGAAATGGACGGGTCCATACAGCGGCACATGGAGGGTCACTTCGTCGCCGGCGGCCAGTTCCAGGCTCTGTTTCCGCCGAACCAGGGCTCCGATCCAGACGGCCCCGAAATCGATCAACGCCCTGGCCCGGCCTCGGGACAGACCCGTCACCCGGGCCAGAAACCGGTCCAGCCGTTCGCCGGCCGAATCGGCTGAAACGCCGAACACACGTGTTCTGTACCCCAACGCGGCCATTTCGGCGTCGGGTGGAGGAAACGAATAAGCGGTCGGCATGGAGCATCCATCTTGTTGGAAATAATGGGGAGCCAAAGGTTTTTCGACCATCCGCTCCGCCCGGTTATGTTACCATGGCCATGCCGGCGGATGGGATAGGAAACTCATTCCGCCTGGTGTTTGTAGATCATTCGCTCTTCTTCCAAAAGCGGACCGCTGATAGCTGATAGCTGATAGCCACTCCTGGAGGGACCCATGCTGAATCATCCCGAAGCCACGAATCAGGCCCTGGGGCTGCTAAGGAACGGCGAGCCCTTCCAGTGGCACGTCATCACCCTTCTGGCCCTGGTGATGTATGTGTATCTGAACGAAATTTCCAAGAAAAACTGGCGGGGCGTGGCGGCCGGCCTGGCCTTGTACATGGTGCACTGGTCGTTTGAAATCCTCAACGCCCTGATCCAGCACTTTTCCGGCCACGCGCTCTGGACCGTGCCCACGGGATCGGCGTTTCTGCTGCTGGTGGGCGTGGGCGTGGAACTGAGCCTCATGTTTTCCATCGCCGGCCTGGTGCTGACGAAAATTCTGCCTTCGGACCCCAAAACGAAATTTTTTGGTGTGAACAACCGGGTGGTCTTCACGGTGGTCAACGCCGGGTTTTTCGCCTTCGTGGAAATTTTTCTGGCCCGCACGCCGGCCTTCGTTTGGGTGTATCCCTGGTGGGGGTCCTTTCCGGTTTTCGTGACGGTGTACATTCCCTTTTTCGCCGCCGCGGCTCTGGCCTACGACTGGCCCACTCAGACCCAAATCCGGTTCATCGGCGCCCTGTTCGTCTTCAACGTGCTGATGATGACCGTTTTCGGCGGATTGTTGAAATGGATTTGATGCCGATTCAAAGGGTAACGAATCGGAAAAGCGACAATACCCCATCGCGGGGTCAGGAGAGGAATTCGAGAGCCTGGGGCGGCGCCGACAGCCGGACCCGGTCCCCCAGGCCGAGCGGCTGAGTCTGGAACCGGTCCCGAGGCCAGAGCACCGAAAAGGGGCGGCCCACATCCACCTTCAACCGGACGTCGTTCCCTTCCGACGCCAGTTCCACCACTCGGCCGTCCCACCCGGAAGGCTTGGAATCCTGGGGCTCCCAAGCAACCAGGGAAAGCAGCCGGGGGTTGAGCGAAACCCGGGCGGTCCGTTCCGGCCCCCGGTCCAGCGGCATCTCCAGTCCATCGGCCAGCCGGCCGACGAATCCGCCATTTTGTTGGACGATCTGGATGGTCAGCACGTTGCCCAAGGGGTCCTCGGTCACCCGGCCTTCGAACAGGTGAATCCGTTCGTCCGCCAAACGGGCCGCCTGGCCGGCGTCGTGGGTGGTGAGGATCACGCTGGTTCCGCTTTTCCTCATATCCTGGATAATGCCTTCGATGGCCGCATGATTTTCCACGTCCACGTTGGCCGTGGGTTCATCCAATAAAATCACCTGAGGCGCGCAGGCCAGGGCGCGGGCCATGGCCACCCGCTGAGTTTCGCCGCCGGACAAGTGGTCGGCCCGGGCCGGAGCGAAGGCGCCCATGCCCACACGGTCCAGCAT
>JAGVGV010000335.1 GCA_020056895.1 Deltaproteobacteria bacterium | reverse complement strand
GGCATTTGGATATCCATCAGGATCAGATCGAAGCCTCCTTTTTTCCACAAATCCAAGGCGATCCGGCCGTTTTCCGCCGGGATCACCTGGTGTCCTCGTTTTTCAAGAAGGGTGACCGCCAGTTTACGGTTAAAGGGATTGTCTTCGGCCAGGAGAATCCGCAAAGGCTTGCAAATAACCGATTCGACGTCTCGAAGCGGTTCCGGAACCTGGATATGTCCAAGCAGAGTCTGGAGAGTTTCCAGGAGTCGTTGTCGTTCGATCGGTTTGTTCAAATGGGCCGACCAGGCATCACGGAAGATCAAGGCTTCGAGGTCTTCCCTTCCCACCGAGGTTAAAAAGAGCATGGGCGTTTGCCGGTATGCCTCTATTTCGCGGAGGCGCCGGCCCAGTTCCCCGCCGTTCATGCCGGGCATTTGGCCATCCAGGATGAACAATTGAAAGAACCCGGCAGGGTGGTTGGCGTGTTCCACCGCGGCCAGGGCCGCCGGACCATCTTCGGCGACCACTACCGACATTCCCCAATTGGTTAGGAGTTCCTTGAGAATAAGCAGATTGGTGGCGCAGTCATCCACGACCAGCACCCGAAGTCCTTTCAACTCGACGGGAACGGCGGGCGGCTGGTCCGCGGCGGCTTCCGCTTTGACAAGCCCGAGGGTGAAATGAAACGTGCTGCCCCGACCCCATTGGGATTCCGCCCATATCCGGCCGCCCATCATCTCCACCAGTTGGCGGGAGATCGTCGTGCCCAGGCCGGTGCCGCCGAACCTGCGCGTGGTGGAATCATCGACCTGGGCGAAGCGCTCGAAAAGCCGTTCAAGATGTTCCGGTGGAATCCCGATGCCGGTATCCTGGACTCGCGCGTGCAACTCGCATTGGCCATTAGACTCGCCTTCCAAGTCCACGTGAACCAGAACCTCCCCCCGCTCGGTGAACTTGATGGCGTTACCGACCAAGTTGACCAGAATTTGCCGGATTCGGGCCGCATCGCCAATCAGATTTCGAGGGACGGTGGGCCCGAAACGCGTGATTAATTCCAGACTCTTGGCGTGAGCCCGAATGGCCATCGCCCGAACGGTGGTTTCAATAAGCCGATGAACGTCGAAGGGGGCATGTTCCAGTTTAAGATATCCGGCTTCGATCTTGGATAGATCGAGAATATCGTTGATCACGTTCAGCAGGATTTCGGTGGAGTCTTTGGCGGTTTGGAGGTATTCGCGCTGCTCATTGGTCAACGGCGTATCCAGGGTTAAATCGATCATGCCGAGGATGGCGTTCATGGGGGTTCGGATTTCATGGCTCATGTTGGCCAGGAACTGGCTTTTCGCCTGACTGGCGGCCTTGGCGATCTCGGCCAGCTTCATGGCGTTTTGTTTTTCCACTTCCAAATCCTGCCGCAGGGATTCCGAAACCATCAGGGTCTTCTCCATATCCGCGGCATAACGTTCGACCGATTCCTTAGCCGAAGCCAAATCTTTCAGGGCCCGGCGCCGTTCAGTGATATCCCTGGCCAAGCCGATCAATAAGGTTTGACCATTGAGTTCAATGAATTGGGAAACAATTTCCACGGGTAAGGAAACGCCGTCTTTCCGCGAAATATCCATTTCCACGGGCGAAGGCGCCTGGCCTTTTTTAAAAAAATGGGCCAATTCTTTTTCGACATTCGCTTGGTCCTCTTCCGTTAACAATCCCAAGTCTTCGATAGAAAAGCTGGTCAATTCCTGTACGGTGTATCCGGTCAGGCGGCCGGCGGCTGGATTGACTTGGACCAACCGGCCGGAATTATTGATCAAGAATATCCCGTCGGGCGAAAGATCGAACAGTTTTCGGAACCGTTCCTCGGAGGCTCGGGCCAGTTTTTCGGCCTTTTTCCGGGCATTGACCTCCTGCCGGAGTTTGGCCTGGAACCGCCAGATATCGAGGAACACCTGGATTTTGGGCAGGAGAATCTCCGGACAGATCGGCTTGACGATGAAATCCACCGCCCCGGATTCCATCCCTTTGATCTTGTCCTGGAGTTCCGAATAGATGGCGGAGACGAAGATAATGGGGAGATTGTATGTCTCGGCGCGGTTTCGGATCCGCCGGGCCAGGGTGAAGCCGTCCATGCCGGGCATCTGGACATCGAGCAACGCCACGGCGAAATCGTTTTTTCCCAAAAGGTCCAAGGCGGCTTGGCCGGAAGAGGCTTCGAAGACTTCGGCGGCCAATGTCCCAAGAATATTGCGCAAGGACATCAGGTTGGCGGGCTGATCGTCCACGATTAAAATTTTGGCTGAAGCAGAGGAACGTTCGCTCATTTTTTCCTCATGGGGTTAGCCGGGCGCGCCGTGGCGGCCCATTCGGCCAGGGCCGGCCCGATTTTTTCAGGATCAAGAACCACATCCACTTCGGTGGCGGCCAAGGCTGCCTGAGGCATGGCCTTCGCTTCGGTGGAATGAGGCGATTGAACGATGGCCCTGCCCCCTCGTTGTTTGATGGCGGCCAGTCCCTGGGCGCCATCCTGACTGGCGCCAGTGAGAATCACGCCCACCAGAAAGGGGCCATAGGCCAGCGCGGCGGATTCAAACAACGGATCGATGGCCGGCCGGGCATGCCAGACCCGCTCATCGATGGACAAGGCCAGGCGGCCCTCTTCCACCAGCAAATGGTATCCCCCCGGAGCCAGATATACCCGGCCCGAACGGATAATCATTTTGTCCTCCGCTTCGAGCACGGCCAAGGTCGTGCGCCGGCCCAGCGTCTGGGCCAGAGTGTCGTCCGAACCGGCCTCGCGGTGAAGAACCACCACGACCGGCCAGTCGAAGTCCGGCGGTAAACCGGACAACACGATCTCCAAGGCGGCCGTCCCCCCCAAAGAACCTCCAATGACCACCAGATGCAGGGTGCTCATCGAACCTTCCTAAAAACCTTGAGTCGTTCATGACCTTGATCGTAATGGGCCGCGTATGGCGAAGAGTGAATGGCTTCCCGGCGGCCCAGAACCAGGTGCCCATCCTGGATCAGGCTGTCGTAAAGCAACCGGTGGACCCGGTTGGAAAGGGTGCGGTTGAAATAGATCATCACGTTTCGGCAAAAGATCACGTGGAATTCCTTGAATGAGCTGTCGGTGGCCAGATTGTGCTGAGCCCAGACCAGGTGATCCGTGAAGCCGCGATCGAACAGAACCAGATCGTGTTTGGCCACGAAATAGTCCGAAAGAGAACGCGTCCCTCCGGCCTGGAAATAGTTGTGGGAGTATTCCTTCATTTTACCAATGGGGAAGACTCCTTCCCGGGCTTTCAGGATTTCCCGCTGATTAAGGTCCGTGGCATAGATCCGGGACCGTTCCAGCCGGCCTTCCTCCTTCAGAAGAATGGCCAGGGAATAAACCTCCTCGCCGCCGGCGCAACCGGCGCACCAGAAATTCAGAAACGAATCGCTGGGGAGCCGGGGCAGGATGTCCGTCCGAAAAAACAGGAACACCTCCGGATCGCGAAACATTTCGGTGACGGTGCAGGTCAGTGCGTCGATCAGGCGTTCGAGGCATCCGGGTTGGTGGAGGGCCCGGTCCAAGAGCCCGGTCACGGTGGCCGCGCCTTCCTCTTGGACGCATTTAAGCAACCGCCGCCGCACCGACGCCGGCGCGTAGTTCCGGAAATCGTACCCACAGTGGTCGTATACCCCTTGGAGCAACAAGTTGATTTCCAACTCCTCGAGGCTTTTTGGAGGGTCTTTCATCGTCCAGGCGTCTGATTCCACTATATTTTCCACCATTTGTCCGGAAAAAACTCCGGTCATCGGTACAGCCAGATCCGCAAGAGGGACAAAAGTTGGTCCGGGTTCACGGGTTTGGCCAAATAATCCGTCGCGCCGGCCTCCAGGCATTTCTCCCGGTCGCCCTTCATGGCCTTGGCGGTGAGGGCGATGATGGGAATGGACTGGAATTGGGGAATGCGCCGGATTTGCCGGGTGGTTTCGTACCCGTCCATTTCCGGCATCATGATGTCCATCAGAATCGCCCCCACGTCCGGGTTTTGGTTCAATTCGACCAAGGCTTCGCGTCCGTTTTCGGCGGTCAGAACCTCCATGCCTCGGCGTTCGAGAACGCTGGTCAGGGCAAAGAGGTTCCGGCGGTCGTCGTCCACCAGAAGAATCCGTTTTCCGGTCAACGAGGCGTCGGATCGATACAGGCGCTCCAGGATTTTTTGTTTGGAACCAGGCAGGTCGGCCGCCACACGGTGCAGAAAGAGGGAGGTTTCAGCCACCAGTCGTTCCGGCGAGCCCACGTCCTTGATGATGATGCTCTGAGTGCGTTTTTCCAGCTCTTTTCGTTCTTCCGGCGTCAGGTCCCGAACGGTGTACACGATCACCGGCAGGTCCACCAGTTCGGGCGTCCGGCTGATTTCGTCCAGTATGTCAAAGCCGGATCGATCGGGCAGCCCCAGATCCAGAACCAGGCAGTGGTAGGTTTCGTCCATGAGGGCCGCCAGGGCTTCCACGCCGGAGCCCACGGTGGTGACCGCCACGTCGCCGTTGCCGATAAGCGATTTGATTTCCTGGCGTTGGACCGGGTCGTCCTCGACAACCAACAGCCGCCGGGGCTTGGTTTCGATGAAGGTCAAGACCGATGAGAGGGCCCGATCCAGTTCCAGGCGGGTCACGGGTTTGGTCAGATAGGTGAAGGCGCCCTTGGACAGACCGTGGCGGCGGTCGTCCTCCACGGAAATGATCTCCACCGGAATATGCCGGGTGGCGGGGTCCAGCTTCAACCGATCCAGAACCGTCCAGCCGTCGATGTCGGGCAGGATGATATCCAGGGTGACGGCCGAAGGCTGGAGTTCACGGGCCAGGGAGAGTCCTTCCTCGCCATACATGGTTACCACGCCCTTGAACCCCTTGGCCCGCGCGGTATCGAGCAATATCGAGGCGAAATTGGGATCGTCCTCGATGATCAGAAGCGTCCGGTCGCCGGGTCGAATCCGATCCCGATCATCCGGCGCCGGCATCGGGCCCGCGGCGGGCCGGCCCCCTTTGGAAATCGGCCGGAGCTTCACCGGGGCGGCCGATCCGCCGAAGGTGGGCGAGGGTTCGGATTCGCCGGCGGGAGAGGACGGCCGTGCGCCCAATCGGGGCTTCCGGGGCATTACCGGCAGGTACAGGGTGAAGGCGCAGCCCTGGCCCGGCAAGCTGACCAGCTTGATTTCGCCTCCCAGGAGGGTGGCCAGTTCGCGGCTGATCGCCAGGCCCAAACCGGCTCCGCCATACTTGCGGCTGGTGCCGGTATCGGCCTGCTGGAACGCTTCGAAGACCACCTTCTGCTTGTCCGCCGGGATGCCGATGCCGGTATCCGTCACGACGAAGGCCACCACCCCGCCGGCCCGATTCAGGGTTTCATGGTCGTAGCTCCAGCCCGACGCGGCGGTCCGGATTCCCAGCGAAACGGTCCCCGTTTCCGTGAATTTGAAGGCGTTGGAAAGGAAGTTTTTGAGAATCTGCTGGAGCCGGCGTGCATCGGTGTGGATGGTCGGCGGCAGGGCCGGGTCCAGGGTGACG
>JAGVGV010000303.1 GCA_020056895.1 Deltaproteobacteria bacterium | reverse complement strand
TTGGTGCTCGGTCTGCCCCTCAAACCCCTTTGCCGGGAAGAATGCCTGGGTTTTTGCCCCCAGTGCGGAAAGAACCGGAACGAAGGCCCTTGTGGCTGCCCCACCGCCGGCGCCCATGCCGGGTTGGCTTCGCTGGCGGCCATTCGGGACAAGTTGCCCCAATCATGAAGGAGAGGTAAACGGACATGGCCGTTCCCAAAAGAAGAACGTCGAAGATGAAATCGCGGAAACGCCGGACCCATTATACGGCGGCGACGCCCACCGTGGTGCGTTGCCCTCAGTGTGACGAGCCCAAGGCGACTCACCGCGCCTGCCCCAGTTGCGGCACCTACCGCGGCCGTCAGGTCGTGGAAGTGGATTAGTCCCCACGTCGGCCCCGGTTGTCATTCCGTTGAATGACCCCATGGGAACGACTACCGGACGGTCCGGAACCCCAAGGCATCTCGTGAATATAGCCGTTGACGCCATGGGGGGCGACCGGGCCCCGGAAGTGGTGGTGGAAGGCGCCGTAGCCGCCGCCCGGCGGTTTGGCGTCCAGGTGATTCTGGTCGGGGACCAGGATGCCGTCCACGCCGAACTGGCCAAGCACGATCCCCCCCCAAATGCCATTCAGGTCGTCCATGCCAGCCAGGTGGCGGGCATGGACGAGACCCCCACCGACGTTCTACGAAAAAAACGCGACAGTTCCATTCGCGTGGCCTTTGACCTGGTGAAATCCGGCCGGGCTCAAGCCGCGGTCAGCGCCGGCAACAGCGGGGCCACCCTGGCCGTGGGAACCGTGGTGCTGGGCCGGCTGGACGGCGTGGAGCGGCCCGGGATCGCCGGAGTGTTCCCTACCCTCACGGGCAGAACCGTGGTCATCGACATCGGCGCCAACGTGGACAGCAAGCCCAACTATCTTTACCAGTTCGGCCTGATGGGCGAAGCGTACGCCCAGGTGGTCTTGGGCGTTCCCCAGCCCCGGGTGGGGATTTTGTCCATTGGCGAAGAGGATTCCAAGGGTAATGAGCTGGTAAAAAAGGCGCACGACCTGTTCCGGACCGGAACGCTCAATTTCATCGGCAATGTGGAAGGCCGGGACGTGTTCGCCGGCCATGCCGACGTGATCGTTTGCGATGGTTTCGTGGGCAACGTGGTCCTGAAGCTGGCCGAAGGCCTGGCTTCGGCCATGGGGGTGATGCTGAAAAAGGAACTGAACGCCGACTGGCGGTCCCGGCTGGGAGGCCTCCTGGCCGCGCCGGCCTTCCAACGCTTCAAGGCCCGGATGGACTACGCCGAATTCGGCGGCGCCCCCCTGCTTGGGCTTCGGGGCGTGGGCATCATCAGCCACGGCGCCTCGTCGGCCAAGGCGATGATGAATGCCATCCGCGTGGCGGGCGAACTGGCGGCGGGCGACGTTCCCGGCCGGTTGGCCTTGGCCCTGGGCCATCGGCCCGCTTCCGTCCCGGCTAACACTAAGAATCGGCCCGGATGACCTCATGGCCCCGTGAAATCCGAAGAATTCGATTGTACCGGGTGGCTCGCCCCCCGGGGAAGAGGGATGTATGGACTACTTTCTGACCGAAGAGCAACTCATGATCCAGGACTTGGCCCGGCAGGTGGCCGAAGAAAAGGTGCTGCCGGTCCGGGCCGAACTGGATGAAAAAGAGGAATTTCCCCGGGAGGTGCTGGGGCATTTCGCGGCGTCGGACCTGTGCGGCATCAGCATTCCGGCCGAGTACGGCGGCATGGGGTTCGGTTCCTTCGAACACGTTCTGGCCGTCGAACAGGTGGCCCGGGTCTGTTGCGGCGTGGCCACGTCGTTCGCCGCCACCATGCTGGGCGCTTATCCCATCATGCTCTTTGGCTCGGAAACCCAAAAACAAAAATACCTCACCCCACTGGCCAAGGGCGACGCCTTCGCCGCCTTCGGGCTGACCGAATCGAACGCCGGATCGGACGCGGGCGGCATCCAAACCCGGGCCGTCAAGGACGGGGACCATTGGGTGCTCAATGGGACCAAGCAGTGGATCACCAACGCCGGCGAAGCGGATACGTATACGGTCATCGCCATGACCGATCCGTCCCGGGGCCCCCGAGGCGCCAGCTTCTTCATCGTGGAAAAAGGGGATCCCGGTTTTTCCTTTGGCAAAAAAGAGAAAAAAATGGGCATCCGCTGTTCGGCCACGGCCGAACTGATCATGTCCGATTGCCGGATTCCGGCCGATCGGTTGATCGGCAAGGAAGGCCAGGGCTTCATCATCGCCATGCGGACCTTCGATAAGTCCCGGCCCGGCGTGGGCGCCCAGGGCGTAGGTTTGGCTCAGGGAGCCCTCGAGGCGGCCGCCGAATTCGCCCGGACCCGAGTCCAGTTCGGCCATCCCGTCATTAGCTTTCAGGCCGTTCAGCACATGTTGGCGGATATGGCCACGGGCATCGAAGCGGCCCGGGCTCTGGTGTACGCCACCGCCCGGTTCATCGATTCGGGGGCCAAGGAAATGTCCCGGGCGTCGGCCATGGCCAAACTCTTCGCCACCGATATGGCCATGAAAGTGGCCACCGACGCCGTCCAGGTGATGGGCGGGTCCGGGTACATGCGGGAATACCCGGTGGAAAAGATGATGCGCGACGCCAAGATTCTTCAAATCTACGAAGGCACCAACCAGATTCAAAGAAACGTCATCGGCCAGGAACTCAACAAGGAATTCGGCCGCCGGAAAAAGAACTAGCCCCATGCACGTCATTGTCTGCGTCAAACAGGTGCCGGACACCCGAGAGGTCCGTCTGGACCCGGAGACGAACAC
>JAGVGV010000655.1 GCA_020056895.1 Deltaproteobacteria bacterium | reverse complement strand
CCTGTACAAGCTGGCCGCTCATGCCCTGTTGGCCGAAAAAACCGATCCGCTCTTGGGCGGATATATCTTCGACAACCGGGCCCTGACCGACGATCGGCCGTACCTGGCGGGGTACGTCCGGCCGGCCGACATCCCCCGGTTTCTGCCCTTGCTCGAAACCATCAACGACGAATGGGGATACCTGCTCCTCTGGGCTACGCTGTTGTTGGCCCTGGTTTTCGGCTTGTTGTTGATGCTTTTCCCCGTGGTCTTCGGCTGGCGGGCCGTGTTTTCCCGCACCAAGGGCAAAATGGGCATCGTGATCTATTTCATCTGCCTGGGCCTGGGGTATATTCTGGTGGAAATCGCCCTTATCGCCAAGCTGGTCCAGGTCTTGGGCAACCCCACGGTGTCGGTGGCCGTGCTGATTCCGGGGATGCTGGTGTTTTCCGGCATTGGGAGCTGGTTTTCGGACCGCGTGAAACCGAATGCCGACCGGGCCATGGCCGTGATTCTGCCTCTGGCCGGGATCAGCATCGTTTTTTCCGCCTGGGGATTCAGCCACTTGGCCGGGCTGGTGGGCGCCTGGCCGTACGGCCTGAAAATCCTGGTCAGCCTTATGCTTCTGTTCCCCATGGCCTTTTTGATGGGGTTCCCGTTCGCGTTGGGGATGTCGTCGTTGGCGGATCGAGGCAAAAACGCCTTTTTCATCTGGGCCTGGGGCATCAACGGGTCGTTTTCCGTGGTGGGATCGGTTCTGGCGCCCATTCTGGCCGTGCTGTTCGGCCTCAAAGCGGTGCTGATCCTGGCGGCCGGGTGCTACCTTCTGGCCCTGCCGTCCTTTTACTGGCTCCGGGTTCGGGACCAGGCTTGAGAGGGGAAGAAGCCGTCAGCCGTCAGCCGTCAGCCGTCAGCTGTCAGCTTATGCGGATGGAATGGGATTTTGGATTGACATCCAAGAACTCTGTTTCCCATGCTCAAGCGTGGGAAACAGCGGCGAACGATGTCCTACTCAAGGAGCCGATCATGAACCCAGGCCGCGCCTATAGGACCCTTCCCCGGCTCCTGTCGGCCGTGGTACTGGTTCTGATGATGGCTCCGGCGGCTTGCGGGGGCGCGGGCGAGTTCGTTCCTCCCGGCACGGTCCCGCCCTTTCCCCTCATGGACCGGACGCATCCCTATATGTTCGTGGAGCGGCTGTTCAACGCGCCTTTTCCCTACGAAGGCCCCAACCCCGAAACCGGGCTGCCCTTTTTCGACCGGGTGGACCCCGCCACCGGAAAGCGTCTCCACACCAACCGATACGGCCAGACCTTCGAGGAACAACGGCACTACACCGACGGCGGCGTGCTGTTCTGCCTGCCTCCGGGATTTAATCCGGAAAAACCCTTCGAATACCTGGTTTTTTTCCATGGCAACGAGACCCATTTGGAAAAAGCCCTAGCCGAACATGACTTGGTGGAGCAGGTGGCGGCGTCGGGCCGAAACGTGATTCTCATTGCCCCTCAACTGGCCAAAGACGCCGCCGATTCCAGCCCCGGCAAATTTTTCCAGCCCGGCGCCTTCCGGGCGTTCATGGACGAGGCCGCCCACGTACTTTCCCGCCGGCTGGAGGGCGTTTCCCTGAAACACCTTCAGGCCGCTCCGATCCACCTGGCGGCCTTCAGCGGCGGGTACAAGGGCGTGGCCTATGTTCTGGAACGGGGCTGGATGGGCGGCCGGGTCCGGGGCATTCTGTTGTTGGACGCGCTGTACGAAAACCTGGACAAGTTCGAAGCCTGGCAGCGGCGGCACGGCCGGACATCGTTTCTGGTGCTGATCCACACCGAAGGATCGGTGAGGAAAAACGCCGAGGAACTGGGGGCCAAGCTGAAAAAGCAGGGGTTCCGGCCCACGTCGGCCTGGCCGGCGAAGCTGGAACCCGGCCGGGTCCACTTCATCCCCAGCGCCCACGCCCACCCCCTGGTCCCGGTCCTCGGGCCTCCGGAACGCCCCATCGAAAGGTTTTTACGAAGCCTGCCGGAGGAGAAGTAGGGCGAATGAACGATAAAAATATAAAAAATAGTAACCGGTAAGGCCGATGGAGCATAGGGGCGAGGCATACCTCGCCCGGACCCTTCTGTACTCTTTTTCAATGGGTTTCAATATGGATTTGGGGTTTTTTCTCCGATGGCGCCGGAGTTGGGGGAGCTGGGGCGGCCGAAGAGGAGGGAAGGGCATTGGGGAACATTTTCCTATACAGTTCCAGACCTTTCATCATTTTGTCCATTTCGGTCTCGGGAATCAGGCCCAAGGGGTCGATCTGGGCGTACTTGGGCGGCTTTTTCTCCTCGATCGGTTGATCCAGAGGTTCGATGGCCCATGCCGAACCCGCCATGGCCATCAGCCACGCGGCCGTCAGGAGCCAGAGTATGGTTTTCATGTATTTCATCGGCCTTCCCCCTTACGGCTGGGGCGAATAAATGTTGATCCCAAAGTCGCGGAAGGCGATCACGTTGAACGTTCCGCTGGCGCACCAAGTGGCGTCGGCAAAGACATGAAGCGCCACTTCGTCCCCGCCGTATACACTGGGCGTGGGAAACGATCCACTCGACGGCGTAGTGAAACTCGAATCCCGGATCACGTATCCATTGCTCTGAAGATTCACTCCGCCCGAGGCCGAGCCATTGATTTGATCCCACTGAACCAAGGTCATGTAATCATAAGCCTGAATCCACTGGGCGGCCAGGTTGAGCGGCGTGAAGACCACGGGCCAGACATACCCCGGCGATCCCGCCACGATGCTGGGGTTGTACACTTTCCGGTTGCCGTCAAAGGGGTTGGTGTTGCCCAGCAAGGTGGTCAATCGGGTTGCGTTGAGCGAAGCATCTCCATAAAACGCCATGATATCATTGTATTTGATGCCGCGAACGTCCCGGGCTTCGATAATTCGGACGAACATGGACATGTTGTCGTTGAACCTCAGGCCATCCCCGGCCCGCTGGCCGCCCAAGGCGTAGTCCCCCGCCGGAATCCGTTTATAGGCCAGCCATTCCTTGGTAATGGCTCCGGCGTCGCTCACCGTTTGTTTCCATAAAACCAACAATGGCAGGTTTTCCGTGCCAGGCGGTTTGATGCCATCCGGGATGTAGTCCCCCTGGCAGAGCCCTCGATGGTAGATGGTGGAATAGCCGTAGCCCTGGTATTTCTTGTTCGGGGCGGTGGTGTAATTGGGATGCGGCTGCCACCGGAAATTGATGCCGTTACCGCCGTACTGCAGTTGGTACCCCCAAGAAATTTTCGTCTGCACGTCGTAGGTCAGCAGGTTCCCCGCGTTGGCCCAGGCGGTGGCCCAGTTTATGGGGTTGTCGCTTGTGCCTTTGATGGCCATGGTTTCGGGCTTCACCTGGTGGGGCGGCTTGTCCGGGATGGAAATATCGTCGATCCAGGCGCCGTTGTTGAAAAAATTAAGTAAATCGATATTGAGGAAGGTCCAGGTGAAGGTATGCGTGCCCGCCGCGACGGGGTGGGTATGTTCCACCCAATCCCTGTCGTTGGTGGTGCTCATCACTTCCACGCCGTCCACCGAAAAGGAAAACCGGGCCCAAGGGATGATGAAATTGCCGATCCGGGTTCGGTACCGAAACCGGACCGTGCCGGCCACGGTGGTGGCGGTATACTGCATGGCGGCGGTGCT
>JAGVGV010000110.1 GCA_020056895.1 Deltaproteobacteria bacterium | reverse complement strand
GTCGAGCTTCCGTTGCAACTCAAGGCAATTCGGGCAATTGTTGATCCCCATTGGTCCCTTCCAGGCCAGTCGTTCATCCACACGCCCAAGCCTGGCATATATTTCACAAAAGTACAAGCTAAAAATGAAGGGTACGCAATTTTTTTTCAGCGCCATGCCACCGTTCACTGAAGGGTTACCTCGTCCAAAGGGTTGGGCCATTACTCAACCGTTTGACATGACCGTAGAAACAAGAATTGGAGCGGTCCTGGGCCGGCGGCCGGTTCGACGGGGCCAAATGGGAGTTGACCACGGGGGCGGGAGGAACTTATAACGGAGGATATGAATCGGGGATGAACCAGGAGGCCGGAGGGGCCATGCGGTTGTTGGTGCTCGTCAATCCTGTTTCGGGCCAGGGCCGGGGGGCCGATGCCGCCGTCCGTCTGCCCGGTCTGCTGAAGAAAAAGGGCCTTTCCGCCGAAGTGGTGGTGCTGGAAGGTCCGGGCGCGGCCCGGAAATGGGTTCGTGAACGGGGCCGGGACTTCGACGCGGTGGTGGCCGTGGGGGGGGATGGAACCATTGCCGAAACCGCCGGAGCGGCTTATGAAACCAAGCTGGGACGGCCGGTGGGGTTGATCCCCCTGGGCCTGAGCAATTGCCTGGCGCGTCACCTGGATTTACCTCGTGACCTTGAAGCCATGGCCGAAGTGCTGGCCAGGGGGAGAACCCGGGCCGTGGACTTGGCCCTTTTACCCGGCGGGGTGTCGCTGTCGTTCATTGGCGTGGGGTTCGACGCGGCCGTGGTCCATCGGGTGGCCGAGGCCCGCCGGGGAACGGTTCGGGACCGGGATTACGTGGCCGCGGCCTTGGGCGCGGTGTTTCGGGACCCTTGGCCTCGGTTTCACGTCACCGTGGACGGTAAGGAACTGCCCGGCTTGTTTTTCCAGGCCATTCTGACCGGCATCACCAATTACGCTCATTATTTCAACATTCCCCGGGACCGGGGATACTCGGCCTATCTTTTCCGGGGAAAAACCGCGCTCGCCCTGGCCCGGTCCTTCGCCCGCCTGGGCTGGCCGTGGTCCCTGGTCCGGGGCGCGGACCTGGTGGCGCCCATCGACCGGACCATCCGGATGGAATCGGAAGGGGAGGGGGGCTGGTGCCAGTTTGACGGCGAAGCCGGCCGGAGCCTTCCGGTCCAGGTGGATATTCAGCGGAACGCCCTGGATTTTTTCGTGCCGTGAATTGAGTCGCTATCAGCTGTCAGCTATCAGCGCTCGGTTTGTAGCGAAGGAATGCGGTTTTTTTCCAATTTTCCTGTGTTCCGGTTTTTCACGGCCGGATCAGTTCCTCCCAGGTTTTTCGGTAAAACGAAGGGGGCATGACCAGGATCAAAATCAAAAACACCCATGTCGACCAGGACAGGTCTTCCTGGTTGCCCGCGGCCTTGTGCCGCCACAGGAAAAGCCCGGCCGAAAGGGCGATGGGAGCCAGGGCGCCCCAATAAAGCTTCCAGATGCGGACCTTGGGCCGCCGCCAGGGTAAAAGAAGCCACAGAACCAGCAGGCAGACCAGATACGCCGCCAGTCCGGCGAGCCCCCAACGAATCTCTCCCCGAACCACCCAGACCCCGCTCAGGATCAGAATCCACAACGTGGACCCCAGGAACCCGCCCACCCAGCCCCAGCGAGGTCCTCGCTCATTTTTCGGCCAGGAGCTCATGGCATCCCTTCCTTTCCCGATCGCGTCCGGCCGTCATCAACCGGTTTATTCATACGTATCACGCCGCTTTCGGTCCACAAGCGTCAAGGCCGGCCCGGGAGGCAACCCCCAGACCGGCCCTGGCAGGATAGGTTAAAGGAACCGCCTTAGAGGGCGCGCACCTTGTGGACTTCGTTGGTTTGAGGATCGATCACGTGCACGGCGCAGGCGATGCACGGGTCGAAGGAGTGGACCGTCCGGAGCACTTCCAGGGGTTTCTTGGGATCGGCGATCGGGGTGCCGATAAGGGCTTCCTCGACCGGTCCAAGCACGCCCTTTTCGTCCCGGGGACCAAGGTTCCAAGTGGACGGAACGACCTGCTGGTAGTTGTCGATCTTGCCGTCCTTCATGCGGATCCAGTGGCCCAAGGCGCCGCGCGGCACGTCCGCCAGGCCCATGCCTTCGGCCTCGCCGGCGGGGAACTGCCAGGCTTCATAGCTCTTGGCGTCGCCGCCCTTGATGTTCTCGATCAGGTCCAGGCACCATTTTTCCGCCTGTTTGGCGATGACCAGGCAGTTGATGGCCCGGCCGGCGGTCCGGCCCAGGGTGGAGAACAGGGCTTCGGGACCGACCTTGAGGGTTTTGAGGACCAGGTCGACCACGTCCTTGGTTTCCTTGTGGCCGGCTACGTAGGACACGAGCGTCCGGGCCAGAGGACCCACTTCACAGGACGCGCCTTCGTACCGGGGGGCCTTGAGGAAGGTGTACTTGCCTTCGCTTTCCAACTGGCCGTTCTTGTCCAGGGTGATGCCGTCCAGCGGATCGGTAACGCCCTGGTACGGATGCGCCGGCGGGCTGTCTTTGTACCAGCCGTGCTTGACGTCTTCCGTGATCTTGGTGGGGTCCACGGGCAGGGCTTTGAGTTCCTTGCCCTTGATCCAACCCCGGGGCTGCCAAAGCTGGTCGCCGATGGGGAATTCGCCAAAGGCCAGGAAGTTGGTGCAGCCGCCCACCTTGGCCCAGTCCAGATAGAAGGGGGCCACGGCCAACACATCGGGGATGTATACGTTTTCGATAAAGGCGATCTGTTCCCGCAGCATGAACAGGTACTGGGAGATCCGGTCCGCGTTCAGGTAATTGCCGCAGGTCACCCCGCCGGCCACGGCGGTTTGCAGGTGCGGGTTCTTGGCGCCGAAAATGGCGTGGAGTTGGGCGGCCTTGACCTGGTTCCGAAGGGCGTCCAGGTAGTGCTTGACGGCCATCAGGTTGGCTTCGGGCGGCAGTTTGTACGCGGGATGGCCCCAGTACGCATTGGCGAAGGGCCCAAGCTGGCCGCTTTCAACGAAGGCCTTGACGCGTTCCTTCACCGCCGCGAAGTCCTTGGAACCCTGGCCGGGCGCGTTGCTGGCGGCGTTGGCCAGATCAGCCGTTTTCTTGGGGTCGGCCTTGAGGGCGCTGACGATATCCACCCAGTCCAGGGCGTGCAGGTGATAGAAGTGGACGGGATGGTCGTGGATGTGCTGGGCGGCCATGGTCAGATTCCGGAGAATCTGAGCGTTTTTGGGCATCTTGACCTTGACCGCGTCTTCGATGCAACGCACGCTGGCTTCCTGGTGCACGTACGTACAAACACCGCAGGACCGCTGGGTGATAAGGGGCGCGTCGCGGGGGTCGCGGCCCTTGAGGATCAGTTCCAGGCCCCGGAAAAGCATGCCCGAAGACCAGGCATTCTTGACCTTGCCGTTTTCGACTTCGACCTCAATACGAAGATGGCCTTCAATCCGCGGGATGGGATCGATGGTGATGCGGTTCCCCATGAGTCATTCCTCCTATTTCGCCACGTAGAAGGGGGCCTGGTCGTCCCAGAAGTTGGGTTCGCTGCAACCGATGCAGGGGTGGCCGGCGCCGATGGGCCAGCTAATCCCGTCGTTGAACTGGACCAGCGAGCAGTTGTTGAACGTGTTGGGACCCTTGCAGCCCACTTCGAACAGGCACCAGCCCTTCATGGTGCCTTCGTCGCCGAAGACTTTCACGAAATTGCCGTCTTCGTAATGAGCGCGGCGGGGGCAGTTGTCGTGAATGGACTGGCCATAGGCGAACAAAGGCCGGCCCTTGTCGTCCAGGTCGGGCAACTTGCCCAAAAGCAGGAAATGCACCACGGTGGCCACGAAATTGACCGGGTTGGGCGGACAGCCGGAAATGTTGAGCGTGGGTTTGCCCAAAACCTCGCTCACGCTCTTGGCTTCGGTGGGATTCGGCTTGGCCGCCTGAACGCCGCCGAAAGCCGAACAAGTGCCGATGCAGACCACGGCCGCCGCGTCGGCCGCGACTTCTTTCACGATCTGGAGCATGGTTTTGCCGCCGACCATGCCGTACCGGCCTTCGTTCTTGGTCGGAATGGCGCCTTCCACTACCAGGATGTACTTGCCCTTGTAGGTCGCCATCGCGGTGTGGAGGTTTTCTTCGGCCTGCTGCCCCGCCGCGGCCATGATCGTTTCGTGGTATTCCACCGACAAAACGTCCAGGATAATGTCGTCCGCCCACGGATACGTGGACCGGAGAAACGCCTCGGAACAGCCGGTGCATTCGGCCATATGCAGCCAAATCACCGGAGTCCGCGGCTTGGCCGCCACGGCTTTGGCGATTTCCGGGACCATGGCGGGCGCCAGGCCCAAAGTGGCGGCCATCAGCGTGCTGAACTTCATGAAGTCACGCCGGGAGACCCCTTTTTCTACGAGTCGATTGAAGACCTCTTCTTCCTTCCCCATGAAACGCCTCCTTCGTAAAGACATTGCCTCGGATGGGTTGGATCTGCCAAGACCAAGCCCGGCCGGGCTTGGTGGAAATGCGCTTGAAACTTCGAATTGTGCCGTCGAAGGTGGTGGGTTCACCCGCCGTATTCACCGCTCAAAGGCCGGTGGTCGGATCACCTCCCCTCGAACATATCCGCCACATGGTTTTTCGCGAACGTATCCTACGCCCGTAAAAAATACCCACGACGTGGAACACCCGCCCCGCGCCGAACCCGGGGGTTGTGCCTATGTGCCCGAAACATCCATGTCTTTCATGATTCTTAAGGACATTCTTATACATCCGGAGAAAGCAAAAGGAAATAAAAAAATCATCGGAGCGCCCCGGTTTTTCTTCACCATTCTTCCTTCGCGCCGAGGCGGAGCGCCGAACAAGGGCCTTCCCCGCCCAAACCATTTCCTCCCGAACGAAAACCCTGGCGGGCGGCACGAACACCCTGGTGCGCGGCACGAAAACCCCGGTGCGGGGCACGAAAACCCTGGTGCGCGGCACGAAAACCTTGGTGCGCGGCACGAAAACCTTGGTGCGCGGCGGACCGGTTTATGGTACATCCCAAGGAGCACCTTTTTTGGGGGGTCTCACCATGTTTCTGAAACAACTCACCGTGGGGTCCATGGCCGTCTTCTGCTACCTGATCGGTTGCGAAGAAACCGGCGCGGCCCTGGTGATCGACCCGGCCGGAGGCGCGGACCGCATTTTGAACGAAGCCGCTCGGGCGGGGTTGCGGATCGAATACATCTTCAACAGCCACGGCCATGCCGATCACACCTGCGGCAACCAGGCCATCAAGGACCGGTCGGGCGCCCGAATCGTGATGCACGCGGCCGACGACGATCTGTTCAATTCGGACCAGGGCCGCCAAATGGCCCGGCAGTGGGGTTTCAAGCCTTCACCCCCGGCCGATATCCGAATTACCGGCGAAGACCCGTTCCGCTTGGGCAACCTGACCTTCAAGGTGCTCCACACCCCGGGCCATACTCCGGGCGGAGTCTGCCTGTTGGCGGATGGGAACCTGTTCACCGGCGATACTCTGTTCGTGGGCAGCGTTGGCCGGACCGACCTGCCGGGCGCCAGTCTCGCCGTGATGCTGCAATCCCTCAAACGGCTGATGACCACCCTGCCGGACGAAACCGTCGTCTGGCCCGGACACGATTATGGCGACCGGCCTTCATCCACCATCGGCCGGGAAAAAAAGACGAACGTATACGTGGTGGAATTCGGCCTGCTGGATGATTCGCCGGCCCGTTGAGGTCCGATTCATCCACGGCCGCGGAAACCCGTATTCACCCATCCACCGGGGATCCCGGGCCGGCCCCAGGTCCGGGGTCTTTCCCCCGAAAGGAGCATCAGGATCATGAACGCCCCATCCTCGTCCCGGCTGATCACTCGTGATGAATCCCTGCTGGTGGTCATCGACATCCAGGAACGGCTTCTGCCGGTGATCGACCAGAAGGACGAAATCCTGGCCAATGCCCGGAAGCTGGCCACGTTCGCCCGGCTCATCGGCCTTCCCGCCCTGACCACCCGGCAGGAAAAACTGGGCGCCACCATGGCCGGTCTGGCCGAAGACCTGGGGCCGGTCCCGGATTTTGAAAAAATCACCTTCGACTGTTTCGGGTTGAATTCCTTCCGGTCCCATCTGGAACTGGGACCGTGGACCACGCTGATCCTGTGCGGGATCGAAACCCATATCTGCGTGGCCCAGACCGCCTTGACCGCGTTGGACCAATACCGCGTGCACATCGTGACCGACGCCGTGGGCAGCCGGGACCCCCGCAACAAGGACGTGGCCTTGCGGCGGCTGGAATCCGCCGGCGCGGTGCTCACCAGCACGGAAATGGTTATTTACGAACTTCTGGGCCGAGCCGGGACTCCGGAATTCAAGGACGCCCTGAAGTTGGTGAAATAGGATCGGCCGCCGTGCCCGCTCCGGCCCGGGAAACCGATCTGTATCCGCCGATCCGGGATTTTCTGGAAGCGCAAGGGTATACGGTCCATGCCGAAGTTCGGCACGCGGACCTGACCGCCGCCCGAGGCGATGAGGTCATCGTCATCGAACTCAAGCTTCGGTTCGGCGTGGACCTTCTGGTCCAGGCCATCGACCGGCAAAAAGCGGTGGATTCGGTGTATGTGGCCGTTCCCGGTCCGGTTCGGCTGGACCGGGGGAGTCCCTGGCGGGGACGGTTGGCGCTGTTGAAACGGCTGGAACTGGGGTTGATCGTGGTGACTTGGGACCGGAAAGGCCGACCCAGAGTCGAAATACCAACTCATCCCACACCCTTTGCCCGCCGCCGCCTGACCAAGCGGCGGTTCGCCCTGCTGGAAGAATTGGCCGGACGGACCACGAACGGCAACGTGGGCGGATCCACCCGCCGGAAAATTCTGACCGCGTACCGGGAACGGGCCGTGTTCCTCGCCTGGCGCCTCGATCGGGAAGGGCCGCTATCCACCCGGGCTCTCCGGGCCTTGGGCGCGGACGAAAAAACGGCTTCGATTCTCTACGACAACCATTATCGTTGGTTCAAGCGAGTCGCCCGGGGGGTGTACGAATTGACGGATTTAGGCCGCCGGGAACTGGCCGACCATCCGGAATGGACGGCGGGGCTTGCCGAATCCCCCTCGGCGTCGTCCTCTTCCGGTTCCGCCTGACGCCAGACTTTTTCCCCATAAGACCCCCTCCTGAAAAACGAAAACCCCAGCCCATGCCGGGGTTTTCATGTTCCCATCGGGTATCGTGGGAGCTTATTCCTTTTTGTCCGCCACGGGCTTGGGAATCTTGGCCGGCGGGACCATCGCCGGGCGGTTGGCGGCGCGAAGCTCGGCCGGTACGTCGGCCCGGGTCAGATACAGGTTCATGTTGGCCACGCCGTGGCAGTTGTTGCATTTCGCGTTCTGAGGCGTCTGGCGCCGGATGGTATGCGGCGTGGCCGATTTCCAGGTGGGCTGGCCGGCGAACGTGGGCAGCATGCCCTCGGCTCCGGCTTTATCGAACATCCCTTCCCAGACCGGCACGTGCCGGACCGTAACCACCTTTTCAGGCCGGGCTTCGGTGGGCGCGGGGTTGAAACCGATCTTGAAGGCCGTCCATTCCTTGTATTTGTCCTGGCTGAAATCCTTATCCAGATGGCACTGAGCGCAGTTGGTGTACGCCGTGGAATGGCAGACCTGGCAACTGACCCGGCCCTTGTGCAGGCTGTGGGCTTCCTTGTTGGGGGCGTCGGCGGCGTAGATGCCGTCGTGACAGGTCAGGCACTGGGGACCCTGGGATTCGTACCGGCTGGACGCGGCTTTTTCCCCTCCGTGCATCTGGTCGGCCTTGTG
>JAGVGV010000415.1 GCA_020056895.1 Deltaproteobacteria bacterium | reverse complement strand
GGAAATCGAACTTTATTATCTTCCCTTAGAACGCGCCCGGGATCCCCAGGGCAATGAAATCACGATTTCAATTGGAGGGCCTGACGGCGAGATTCGCGCATTTGTCTGGAAAATCCGCGTGGGCCGCACCCCGCTTTTTTTGCTCGATACGAATCTGCCTGAAAATGCCCCCGAGGCCCGCGAAATTACGGCGCGCCTCTACGCCGGCGAGTCCAAAATCCGGCTGGCACAGGAGGTGTTGCTGGGCATCGGCGGCATGCGGGCCTTGGAAGCCATGGGCCTGGAACCCACGGTGGTCCATATGAACGAAGGCCATGCTTCGTTTTCCGCGTTGGAGCGGATCAACATTTTGCGGAAAAAACGGGGGCTCACTTTTGACGAAGCCCGCGAGGTGGTTCAGGCGTCCACCGTTTTTACCACGCATACCCCCGTGCCCGCGGGGAACGACACCTTCGACAACAACCTGGTGCGGGAATATTTCGCGGCGTATGCCCAGGAGCTGGGCGTTCATATCAAGGTGCTTTTGGGGTACGGCCGGGTGTTCCCCCGGGACGAAAACGAGCCCTTCGGCGTTACGCCGCTGGCGTTGCGGCTGTCGGCCCACGCCAATGGCGTCAGCCGGCTCCATGGATCGGTCTCCCGGGCCATGTGGAAGGATGTGTTTCCGTACAACCCCGTGGAAGACGTGCCGATCGACTACGTGACCAACGGGATTCACGTGCCCACCTGGATTTCCCGCGAAGTCAGCCAGATTTTCACTCGGTACCTGGGCCCGGAATGGGCGGAAGACCCGGACAACGACCGGGTGTGGGAACAGGTGAACAACATCCCCACCACGGAACTTTGGCGGGCGCATGAACGGTGCCGGGAACAGTTGGTCGGGTTCACGCGGTTCCGCCTGAGTCGTCAGTTGGGGCAGCGGGGGGCTTCGCGGCCGGACATCCAGGCGGCCCTGGAAGTGCTGAATCCGGACGCCCTGACCATCGGGTTCGCCCGCCGGTTCGCCACGTACAAGCGGGCCACCTTGTTGTTCCGGGATCCGGACCGGCTGGACCGGATCATCAATAACTCCGAACGGCCCATTCAGTTCGTCATCGCCGGCAAGGCTCATCCCCAGGACAACGCGGGCAAGGATTTCATCAAAACCATCATCCACATGGCCCGGCAGGAACGGTTCCGGCGGCGGTTCGTCTTTTTGGAGGATTACAACGTTCACCTTGCCCATTTGCTGGTTTCCGGTTGCGATGTATGGCTCAATACCCCCCGCCGGCCGTTGGAGGCCTGCGGCACCAGCGGCATGAAGGCTCTGGCCAACGGGTCGCTGAACCTGAGCATTCTCGATGGCTGGTGGGACGAAGGGTACCACCGGGATTTCGGCTGGGCCATTGGCAAGGGCGAGGAATGGGAAGACCTGGAATTCCAGGATACGGTGGAAAGCCAGGACCTGTACAATCTTTTGGAAAAGCAGGTGGCCCCCCTCTTTTATGATCGGGGCAACGACGGCATCCCCCGAGGGTGGGTGGAAAAAATGCGGGCCGGGCTCCGGAAACTGGTCCCGATCTTCAACGCCCACCGGATGGTCCAGGATTACACCAACCGGTATTACCAGCCCTGTTCCCGCCGGTACGCGGAACTGTGCCGGGACAACATGGCCGGAGCCCGGGAAATGGCCCGGTGGCGGAGCAGGATCATGACCGGTTGGGGCGACGTGGCCGTTTTGGAAACCGCATCGTCCGACGGCCAGGAACGCCTGGTGGGCGACCGGATCACCATTTCGGCCAAGGTCCGGCTGGGCGGCTTGTCGCCCGAAGACGTGACCGTGGAAGCCTATTTCGGCATCCTGGACCCGGACGGCGACTTCAAGGAACGCGAAACCGCGGTGCTCGAACCCATGGGCCAGATGGGCGACGCCCACCAGTTCAGCGGGTCCATCGGCTGTCGCAAAACGGGCCGGTTCGGATACACCGTCCGCGTTACGCCCAGCCACAAACGGCTGGAAAACCCCTTCGTGATGGGGCTGGTCAAGTGGGCCTAGGCCCTCATGGGGCGAAATAGTGCTTTGGCCCCGGATGCTTTGTCGTGGACGGGACGCCAATCCTAAAAACAGGATTCATATTCCTCCGGTTGGCTTTCCGCCCCCGCCTCGCTCCGAGGCCAAACTCCATTCTATGAGCCGGGCGGTTATTGCTTGGCCGTTTATTGATTTTCACGGTCCCGCCGGCCTTTTCCTCGCTTCCTCCCCCGTAACCGTAGGGGGAGGAACGGCTCGCCTTCGAGGTCCATCATGACGCCGAACGACCTGACCCCCCGCCCCGATCCCGGGGCCATGGACGCCCTTCGCGCCGGCCGGCACCCCGACCCCTTCGCCCTCCTGGGCGCCCATCCCGCCTGGTCCGGCGACGTGGAAGGCGCCCGCTTCCGGGTGCTCATTCCCGGCGTGGCATCGGTCCGGTTGACCCCCGCCGGAGACTCCCAAGCCCGGGACATGACCCCCGTGGACGGCCGGGGACTCTATGAAGCCTTTCGGCCCGGACCCTACGGTTTCGGACCTCACCGGCTGGAAGTTCAATTCAACGGCGGCGCGGCCGTGAAATTTTACGATTCGTATTCCTTTGAACCCTTGTTGTCCGAATACGACCTGTTCCTCTTCAACCAGGGCAATCATTACGACCTGTACAATAAGCTGGGGGCTCACCCCGTCCGGCATCAGGGCATTCGCGGAACCCTGTTCGCGGTCTGGGCGCCTTCGGCCCTTCGCGTGAGCCTGGTGGGCGAACTGAACCAGTGGGACGGCCGGCGGCACATGATGCGGCGGCGGGGAGCATCGGGCGTTTGGGAAATTTTCGTGCCCCATGTGGGACCCGGGCTGGTGTACAAATATGAGATTCTCACCCCCCAGGACGTTCTGCTGCTGAAAAGCGATCCCTTTGCCTTCCAAATGGAACAGCGGCCCCAGACCGCCTCCATTGTGGCGGACATCGAAGCCTTTACCTGGACGGACGAAGCCTGGCTGGAACGCAGGAGGACATGGAACCCCTTGGCCGAACCCGTGGCCGCGTACGAGGTTCATCTGGGGTCCTGGCAGCGGGGCGAAGACGGCCGGTGGCTCACCTACCGGGAACTGGCCGACCGGTTGATCCCGTACGTGAAGAACCTGGGGTTCGGCTGGAT
>JAGVGV010000137.1 GCA_020056895.1 Deltaproteobacteria bacterium | reverse complement strand
TGACTTTCCGAGAGTTGAATTGAGATGAGCCCTAAGAAACAATGCACATACATTTGAGCAACCTTAAGGGAAACCTGAAATTTCCCCGCCTTTGGCGGAACGTGTTAGGTTGGCTACATTGTATTCCTGAGTCGAAGGTTATTATCATTCAAAAAATTGGCGGGGACGGGATTTGTTCTCATTTGGTCGACATTCGTCGGCTTTTTCAAATCTTTTCAAAATCTGGCGGGGACGACGGGATTTGAACCCGCGATCTCCGGCGTGACAGGCCGGCGTGTTGAACCGCTTCACTACGTCCCCGGGAAAAAACCAAAACCTTTTGGGCCGCCGTTTCTCCCGGCCCTCCAGATATTTTACTGGTGGGCGGAACAGGGTTCGAACCTGCGACCCCCGGCTTGTAAGGCCGATGCTCTCCCGACTGAGCTATCCGCCCACGAGCGAACCTTATAAGCGCTTCTCCGGGCGTTGTCAAGAAAAAATCACAAAAGGCCGGGATTCCTTGGTACCGGGGGCGCTGGCGGGATGCGTGCACCGCCGTTGAAGGCCGGGACTCTTTGGAAAAATCCGCCCGCGGCAGGTTCGCGGGTTGGCCAGTGGGAGGCTCACCAATCCAAATAGGCTGAGGCAAACATAGGGGGGGATGGTTTGGGGGAGGGTGGATTCCTTCCTTATATACAGCCCCCGTTCCACCCGCGGCTGGCCGGCCGACCATGGAAACCGGGTCCTCGCCGAACCATCCTTTCCAGGCCGGCCGTTGCCCAAGACATCTGAATGCCTCTGAACCGGATTCAGACCTCTTGACAATCCCTTTCGATTCCATATAAATGGGGGAGCCTGAATTCTATGTGGTCGGAATGGATTCATTGGACGCCATGGTGAGCGGAAGCGGACCCAGGGCGGACCATTGTATCGATTGAAACGGAGCGGTCCGCTCCCATGTTCCAAGGTCAAAGGGAGGAAAAACCCATGGCGGAAATCACGGCCCCCATGAGCGGAAAGATGTGGAAGATTTTGGTGAATGTTGGCGACAGCGTGTCCGAGGACGACGAAGTGGCCATCCTCGAAGCCATGAAAATGGAAATCCCGGTGGTCTCCCCGGGTGACGGCGCCATCAAGGAAATCCGGGTCAAGGAAGGCGACGCGGTCGAAGCCGAATCCGTGATCATGATTCTGGGCTGACGTTCAACGCCCCTAAAACGCCTGGGAAGCTTTTTGTGAGACTTTTCAGGCGTTTTCCGTTTCTCACCCCCGCGCCCGCGCCTTGGCTTCCCTATCCAGCCGGTGATCCGCCCAGGATTTAGCCTTAAAAAACAACCGGCTATTGGCTGGTTATGAAAAAACGGCTTGACAAGAGAACATGTGTTCTCTATGATGGAGCCATGGTGGTTTCTCAAAGACAAGAGGACGTCATCGAATTCATCCGAAGTTTCCATCGTCGGCAGGGCTTCGGCCCCACGGTCCGCGAAGTGTGCGCCGGACTGGGACTGAAATCTCCCGGAAGCCTGATGAAGCACCTTTGCGCCCTCGAGGATGAGGGCCTTCTGGAACGGTCCCCGGGCAAGAAAAGAACCTGGCGGCCGGTGGACGCGGCCAGCCCCTCCATCCCGCTGTTGGGACGGATCGCCGCCGGGCTTCCCCTGTTCGCCGAAGAAAACCACGAAGCCAGCCTGCCGGTGGACCCCGGCTTGTTCGGCTGCCCATCCACTTTCGCGCTTCAGGTCCGGGGCGATTCCATGATCGGGGCTCACATTCAGGATGGCGACCTGGCCATTATCCGGCCTCAGGATGTGCCCGAAAACGGTCGGATCGCCGCCGTGCTGATCGAAGGATTGGAACCCGAAGCAACGCTCAAGGAAGTCCGCCTGACCGCCGATCGGATTGAACTCCATGCCGCCAACCCCCAATATCCGCCTTTGGTGTTTGAGGGGGCGGAACGAGCCCGTGTGCGCGTGCTGGGCCGGCTGGTGGGCGTGATCCGAACCCGAGTGCATCCGGACAAACCGTTCCCCTGCGTGGGCCGGGCCTTTTTCTCCTGAACCAACGCCTTGCGGCACAAACTAGGGGACATTTAAAAGAACCCCCTTGCGGCTCTTTACGATCGAGCCGTTGGGGTAAAGGTGGGGTTCGTTCAATCGATTGTGAGGGCGGGGGAGCCGCGTTTCCGCGGTTTCACGGTTGTTCAAACGGCGCCGCGATTTTTGGCGTCTATTTGGTCTTTAATCCTTTGGTCCCATCGAATCGAAGCCGGGCCATGGAGTCTTTTGTCCATCTGGATGTCCGGAGCGCCTATTCCTTCCTCTGGGGGGCCTGTCTTCCCGATGCGCTGGTCCGGGCCGCCGCCGGGTATGGCCAGCAAGCCCTGGCCCTGGCGGATGACGGCCTGTTTGGAGCCGTCCGGTTTCAACGGGCGGCTCAGGACCGGGGCCTTCAGGCTCTGATCGGCGGGCGGATTATCCTGGACGACGGCCGGCCGCTCCTTTTGTATGTTCGAAACCAAGCGGGATACCGGAACCTTTGCCGGCTTTTGAGCCTGGCCTGGTCCCAAGGTTTGGAACCCAAATCACCGGTTGGGCCGGACGATTTAAACGGCGCGTCCGATGGCTTGATCGCCTTGGCCGGCGGGTATACGCCCGGTTGGATGGACCGGGACGGCGGCCTGGTCCCGCACCTGGAACGGCTTCGGACGATCTTCCGGCGGCCGGACGAATTATACGTGGCGCTGTGGCATTTGGGACGACCGGAAGACGCCGCCCGGCTGGAAACCACCCGGCGTGCGGCCGGCCGCCTGAGTCTCCCCCTGGCGGCGGCTCAGCCGGCGGCCTTCGTGGAGGCCGATGAGGAAACGCTCCACCACACCCTGGTGGACATCCAGCGTCGGTACCATCACCGGCGGGTTTCGCCCCTTCCTTCCAACGCAGGCCGGTTGACCTCAGCCGAGGACGTTCAAGCCCGGATCCCTTTTCCGGACGCGCTGGCGAACACCGGCCGGATCGCCTGGCTTTGCCGGAATTTTTCCCTTGAACTGGGCCGTGTTCGTCCGCCCCGCCTATATCCATCGGGTCAGGGGCTTTTCCGGATGGAAGATTTTTGCCGGGGCGAACTGGAAAAAAAACCCAAAAGCACCGCGGAACACCACCGTAGGTTGGAGCAGGAACTGGAGGCCATCCGAGGCCGGGGGCTGGCGGATTATTTCTGGCTGATCCGGGACCTGGCCGTTTTCGCCAGGAAAAACCACATTCGTCACAGCGTGCGCGGGTCGGCCGCCGGAAGCCTGGTGGTGCACCTGGCCTTAGGAGGCGTGGACCCCTTGGAACAGGGCCTTCTGTTCGAACGGTTTTTGAACGACGGCCGCCAGGACCCGCCAGACGTGGATGTGGATTTCGATTCGGACCGGCGGGATGAAGTGCTCCATCACTTGATGGACCTTTTTCCCGGCCGAACCGCCATGGTTGCCGCCGTTCATACGTTAAAAGCCCGGAGTTCGGTCCGGCTGGCGGCCCGGGCTCTGGGATATCCAGCGTCCAGCTTGACGGAAATCACCCGAGGCCTCCCCTCCCTGATGCGCGGGGACAAGTTGGCCGAAGCCCTGGCCCTCCTCCCTGAACTCGCCGATTCCCGCCTCCACCGGGAACCTCGCCTGGTTCACCTGGCCTCACGCCTCGCCCGGCTGCCTTTTCAGGCGTCGGTCCACCTGGGCGGCGTGGTGGTGGCTCCGGAAAACCTGGCGGATTTCACTCCGGTGGGCCTTTCGCCCAAAGGCTTCCCCGTGGCCCAGATCGACAAGGATGACGTGGAAGCGCTGGGCCTGTTCAAAATGGACCTGTTGGGGCTCCGGATGCATACCGCGCTGAACCGGGCTCTGAAGGTTCTGGAAAGCCAGGGCCTTCACCTGGACCCCGATCGGCTGCCTTTGGACGACCCGGCCACCTACGCCATGCTCGGCCGGGGAGAAAGCATCGGCGTGTTCCAGATCGAATCCCCGGGCCAGCGGCAGCTTTTGGGCCGGCTTCAACCCAAAACCTTCGCCGATCTGGTGGCCCAGATATCCCTGTTTCGGCCCGGGCCGGTGGAAGGCAACCTGGTGGACCCGTACATCCGTAGACGGAATGGAGAAGAAACCGTCCGGTACGACCATCCTTTTCTGGCGCCCATTCTCAAGGAAACCTACGGGGTGATTTTGTTCCAGGAGCAGGTGCTCCGGATCGTCCACGCTTTGGCCGGTTTGAGCTACGCCGAAGCGGACCAATTCCGCCGGACCATGACCAAGGACCGGAAAGCCGGAAAAATGAAAGAGCTCAAAAACCGGTTCATTTCCGGAGCATTGGCCATGGGCCACCCCCGATCCCTGGCCGAAACGGTGTTCGACCGGATTCTGGCTCTGGCCGCGTACGGCTTCTGCAAGTCCCACGCGGCCTCCTTCGCCCATCCCACCTTCCAGAGCGCATACCTAAAGGCCCACCATCCCCAGGCTTTTTTCCTGGGGCTGCTCAACGCCGGCCGGGTGGGATCGTACCCAACCTGGGTTTTGCTGGGGGAGGCCCGCCGGCGAGGCGTGCCGGCCTATCCGCCCCACGTGAACCAGAGCGGCCAAGGGTATCAGGCCGAAGGGAAGGGCATCCGGCTGCCCTTGGGGGTGATAAACGGAATCGGTCCGGAGACGGCCCGACGGATCATCGATCTTCGCGGCCGGGAGGGGGCCTTCAGGACGGTCGGGGCTCTGGCTTCCGGGGCCGACGTCCCGAGGCGGGTGCTCGGATGGCTGGCTCTGTCGGGCGCATTGTCCGGCTTGAAGGAGGAAGCGGACCTGATTGGTTCGGGGCAGGATGGTTCCGGGTCTCCCGCGGCTTATGAACCGGGATCGGCCGGGGATTGGGTCCGGCGGGAGGCCGGGTCCATGTCCGTTTTCTGCCGGGTCCACCCCTTGTCCGTCTGGCGGAACCGACTGGCGGCACAAGGGTTTTTGACCCGCCGGGACCTGGACCGCCAGCCATCCGGCGTACGGGTGCGAGTAGCGGGCCGGACGGTTATTGTCCATGCTCCGCCCACTCGGAGCGGTATTCGGGTGATGTTCGTGACCATCGAAGACGAAACCGGTTTGGTGGACCTGGCGGTGTTCCCCGGAGCCTTGGAAACCATGGCCAAGGACCTGATGACCTTGCCGTACCTGGCCTTGGAAGGAATTCTACAAAAAGCCGGGCCGGACGGCCGATCCCTATCGATCACCGCCCAAAGGCGGATTCCTTTTTCTTTCGACGTGACATGAACGTTTCAGCGGGCCCTCGTTACGGGCCCGGATCGGAGTCTGCGGCTGATTCGGAGACGTATGGAGGGCCGCCTCCCCTGCCCTGTCAATCCCCGGTCTGGTTGCTGAACCAAAGATCGGTGATGCACAGGTCGTCGTATTCGCTGCCCGAAGAGGCGCCGGCGACTTCGAGGTCCACCAGAAACACCACGGTTT
>JAGVGV010000144.1 GCA_020056895.1 Deltaproteobacteria bacterium | reverse complement strand
GCGTCCTGAGCCGGGCCGGGGCGGCGGCCGCTGATCCAGACCACGGAATGGGCCAAGCCCTTTTCCCGGAGCTCCTTAAGCTTGCCGCCCAACTCTTTGAAAGCGTCGGCCCAGTCGATTTTCAAATAGGCTCCGGACCCCCGGGCGCCAAAGGTCTTGAGCGGGGTCTGGAAGCGGGCGGTATGGTACTGGTATTGAGCGCCGGCCGCGCCTACGGGGCAGGTTTTGCCCATGTTCACGGGCGCCGCCGGGTCCCCTTCAACCTTGACCGTATTTTTTTCGTTGACCATCCGGACCCTGAGGCCGCAACCACCCGGGCAAAGGTTGCACACGGCGCCGGCGTAGGACACGCCGGGATACCGCGACGACTTGGGCACCCAGGGCCAGTTTTGAGTCCAGATGGAGGAATCGTCCATCAGTTTCCAGGGCAAGGGCGTGAAATGGATGCCCGCGGCGCCACCCACGACCAGCGAGATGAAGGCTCTTCGGTTCAACTTCATGGGATCACCTCTGGCTATTTGTGGCAAACAAAGCAGGCGTTGTTCTCGGGCTTGCCTTTTTTGTCGTGGCAGTCCCCGCAATCGGTCATCTTCATCCCCACCTTGCTCTTATAAGCCCAGTCGATATCCTTGCTGTACCGGGTGATCCGGTTCTGGAAAAACGGCCGGAGCGAAGTGGTTTTGCCATGGTCGCCGTGGCACTCTTCGCAGGTGATGCCGCCCATTTTGGTGTGGGCCACATGGGAGAAGAAAACGCAGTCGGGTTGAGCCGAATAGATGTACCACTGGGGGTTCCCGATCAGCTCGTCGGAATCCTTGTCCACGAACTTTTCCAGGAACTCCGTTTCGGCCTTGCTTTCTTCGTTCTGCCGTTCACTCCAGGTGTGGCAGGCCAGGCATTCCTGGAATTTGGGCGCGCCGGAGAAGCGGCCGTCATCCCCGAATTTGTGACAATCGTCACAGGCCATGCCTTGCTTTTCCGTGTGGACGGCGTGGTTGAAATCGAAGGGTTGCGTCTTTTGCGAGTAGAGCACCTGGGGAAAAAGGACCCACCCGATGACCAGGGACACCGCGAAGCCTACCAGGAACAAAAGCAGGCTCGCACCCCCCCACCGGGCGGACGCGGATCCGCCCTGGTCCGTCACTCGCGCCTCTTCGTGTTCGCTCATAACTCAGCCCCTAGAGTGGAATTATTCAATCCGCCTTTGGATTTGTGACGAAATTCATTATCGGCCGATTTTCCACGGCGGCGGCGGGGATGTCAAGGGAAAACTGAAATTCGGACGTAACCGCTCAGTCTCGGGGGCCTTGGCGGCGTTTGGGGTCCGTTTTAGGCGGGGCGGGCTTCGGCAAGCGGGCTATCAGCCGTCGACGATCCGCTTTCCGCTTTAGTGCAAGGAATTCGTTTTTCATGAAAATCAAACAAATTTGCTTCCCTTCGTTAGAAACGGACAGCCGACGGATGAGTGCGGACAACCCGCGGGAAACGCCAGCTCTGTTCCAAATGGCGCGCCTGTTTCACGACGACCACCCAGGACTGGAGATTTCCATTCGGACGGGAACGGGTTCGGTTGAGGGGGAGCCATCAACGAAAAAAAGCCCCCCGGATTCCAGGGGGCCAGCGGTACAAAGAAGTGATGACATCCGGTCGCGCCTCCAAGGGGATTCCCCCGGAATTGAAACCGGCGTGCGAATTTCAGGTGGGAGTGCCGTCCTCGGGCTTGGAGGATGCCGGGTCCGAAGGCTTCTGACCGGGCTTGTCCGGAGTCACGTTGATGGCTTTGCCGTCCGACATGGCCTTTCGGAAATTACCGATCCCCTTGCCGATTCCGGCGCCGATCTCCGGCAGCTTGCCCGCTCCGAAAATAATCAGGATGATAAACAGAATAATCAGGAGTTCCCAAATGCCAATCCCGCCGATCATGATTCATGATCCTCCCCATTGATGGGCCACGTGAACGCACGATGCTAACACGGGCGGAGGGGGGAGTCAATCCAATTCGCGGAGATTTATGGTAACTATTTGAAATAAATAGTAATTGATATTGTAACCCGAGTCCGGATCGCCCAGGACCGGTGGGAGGGATAAGGGCGGGAGGCCGTTCATTCGTCCCCAACGCGCCGCCGCCTTGCCTCTTTCCCCAAAAAAGGGAGGAGGCAAGGCGGCGTGGGGATTGGAGGGGGCGCGGGTCCGTCCGTCGGAGCCGCCGGCCCTGGGCCGTTATTCCGTGTTGCGTTTTCGTTCGGTTTCGCGGATTTCGGCCGGCGTGGCCAGTTCATAGGCGGCAATGGCGCTGCGGGCGTTGGTGAGCGTGTCGCCTTCCTTCAACAGGACGGCCAGAACCAAGTCCATGCGGCCGTCGTTGTTGTAATCCGCGATGTGGTAATCAACGGCGGGGCCGGGCAGGTTGGGCGTCCGCCAGTTTTCCCGGGGGCTCATGTCCACGTAGCTCAGGGACATGACCGAACCGCGCTTGAACCCGCGCCAGCGTTCCAGAAGCTCGGACCCGGAACGGGTGTTCTTGGCGATCAGGATTTCTTTTTT
>JAGVGV010000174.1 GCA_020056895.1 Deltaproteobacteria bacterium | reverse complement strand
GGTGAAGGGCGACCACGTTGAGCCGGTAATACAGGTCTTCCCGGAACCGGCCTTCTTCGATGGCGGCTTCGAGGTTCCGGTTGGTGGCGGCCAGAATGCGCACGTCCACGGCGATGGTCTGTCGGCCCCCCAGCCGTTCGATGCTCCGTTCCTGAAGCATTCTCAATATTTTTGCCTGGATGGCCAGGGGCATGTCGCCGATTTCATCCAAAAACAGGGTGCCGCCGTGAGCCTGTTCCACTTTTCCGATCCGCCGCTGAGCGGCTCCGGTGAAGGCGCCTCGTTCGTACCCGAAGAGTTCGCTTTCCAAAAGGGTTTCGGGAATGGCCACGCAGTTGATGACCAGGAATGGCCGGCGGTTCCGGAGGGAATGCTGGTACAGGGCCCGGGCCACCAATTCCTTGCCCGTGCCGGATTCGCCTCGGATGAGCACGGTGGCGTCGGTGGGCGCCGCCCGGCCGATGGCTTTGTACACTTCCTGCATGGCCGCCGACCGGCCCACGAGCGCGTCCGGGGAGCCGACCTGGGGTTCCTCGTTCACGCGCACCGGTTGGCGGGAAAACCGGCCGGCTTCCAGGGCCTTGGCGATCAGGCCGAGCATGTCCGGGATTTCAAAGGGCTTCAAAACATAATCGAAGGCGCCCATTTTGGTGGCTTCGATGGCCGTTTCGGTGGTGCCGAAGGCGGTCATGATGATGATCGGCAGCCGGGGTTCCATTTCGTGGAGGTCCCGGAACGTGGCCAGACCGTCTTTGCCCGGCAGCCGTACGTCGGTGATGACCAGGTCCGGAGTGGCTTCGCGGACCCGCTCCAACCCTTCTTCTCCACTGGCCGCCCCCTGGACCTGATACCCTTCCGCGGCCAGAATTTTTTCAAAACTAAGGCGAAGGCTCGTATCGTCGTCGATGATCAATATGTTTCCCAAGAAAGCGCCTCCCGATACGGTAATTCCATGATAAACGCCGCGCCGCCCGAACGAGGGCTTTCCAGCCGGATCCGCCCCAGGTGTTCCTCCACGATCCGGGCCGCGATGCTCAGGCCCAGACCCGTGCCATCCTCCTTGGTGCTGAAAAAGGGCTGGAACACCTGGTCATGAAGCGCCGGGTTCACTCCCGGACCGCTGTCCCGGATGTTGATCCAAAGGACGGGCCGGTTTTCTTCGCTCAGCCCCCGGCCTTCCTCCAGCCAGATCGTGCCTCCTTCGCCCATGGCTTCCGAAGCGTTGACCAGAAGGTTCACCAGGGCCTCCTTCAACTGATCCGGGTCCAGTTCCGCTTCCGGCAGGTTCCCAAGCCGTTTGATTTCCAGGGCGGTTCCCCTCGATTCCAGCCGGGGCCGGATCAATTCAACCGCCATATCCACTACCTGGGATGGACTGACCGGCCTGAGTTCCAGTTTGGGGCGGCGGGAAAATTCCAGAAAATTCCTTAGTACATTGTCGATATGCCGGATTTCGGCCGAAATCACCTTCAGATCCTCCCGCTGGTCTTCGGCCCCCGGATTCAAGCTCCGTTCCAGCGAAAACAGCCGCATTTTCACCGCCGTAAGCGGATTGCGTATGCTGTGGGCCACGCTGGCGGCCAATTTCCCCACCGAGGCCATTTTGGCGGCCTGAATCAGGCGCATCCGGCTGGTTTCCAGTTCGGACCGGGTCTGATCCACATCTTCCCTCAGCGTGGCCATTCCCCGGTGGACGGCCTGGACTTCGTTGAAGCCGGACCGGGGGGCGGAGTCCATGCCGGCGGCCGCGGCCAGTTGCCGAAGGGGCGCCAGTATCTGGCGGACCAGCAACATGGCCAAAAGAAGGCTAAGGCCCCCGGCCAGGGGCAGCGTGATGAGGGCTTGAAGCCGGAGCAGGCGGGCCTGACGGTTCAGTTTTTCCCTGGCCGCGGCGATCCGGGCTTCGTGATCCGCCCGGCGGGCGTGAAACAGATCGAGCAACCCCAAAAACAACCGGCGGGCTTCCTGATGAAGCTGGTACCCTTCGTCCACGCGGCCCACCTGATAAAGGCCGATCACCCGTTGACGAATGGCCGACAGACGTTCGTACTCGGAGGTTATCCTCCCCAGGGCCGCTTTTTCCTCCCTGGCGCCGGACGTATCGCGGGCCTGGTTCAGGCTTTCGGTGAATTCCACGCCCAACCGGTCCAGTTGGCGCAGCCATTCGGGGTTCCGGTCCTGGAAAAAGTAGGTGATAAACCCTTTCTGCGTGACCAGGGCGATCTCCAAACGGTCCACGCGCTTCAGGGCGGCCAGTTCTCCATCCACCACATCCCGGAAAAACCGCTCGGTTTGGTAACTGTACCAAATGGCGAAACCCGTCAGCCCCATGGTCATGGCGGCCAGGGTGGCCACTACGGCCAGTATTCTGGTTCCCAGGCTGATTCCCTTTCTTGGCTTCATGCGAATGGGGCCCCTTTCCCGTTCACCCTTCGGGTGGCGGGATTATAACATTATTAACAACCACAAAACCAAGACCCCGAACTCAAAACGCACCGTTGAAGGATGTGTTCCGAGAAAGCTTCCATCCCGGGGTTGGGGAACCGACGGCGGCTTTTTTACACACTGTAAAAAAAT
>JAGVGV010000184.1 GCA_020056895.1 Deltaproteobacteria bacterium | reverse complement strand
CGCACCGCGCCCGAAGTGATCGAGGCCATGCTCCCCTATTTCGGGGATTTTTACGGCAATCCTTCGAGCATGCACTTTTTCGGCGGCCAAGTGGGCGCCGCCGCCCGGGAAGCCCGGGAAAAGCTGGCGGCCTTGATCGGCGCCGAAGCCGACGAGATCATCTATACCTCCTGCGGCACCGAAAGCGACAACACCGCCGTCTGGGCCGCCCTCCGGTCCCAGCCGGAAAAAAAGCACGTGATCACCACCCGGGTGGAGCATCCGGCCGTGGATAACCTTTCCAATCATCTACGGAAACTGGGATACCGGGTGACCGAAGTCGGCGTGGACCGCGAAGGCCGGCTGAACGTGGAGCATCTCGAAGACGCCATCCGCGAGGACACCGCCATCATTTCCGTAATGTGGGCCAACAACGAAACCGGCGTGATCTTCCCCGTTGAAAAAATCGCCGAAATGGCCGCCAGCCGGGGCGTGGTTTTCCATACCGACGCCGTCCAGGCCGTGGGCAAGGTGCCCATCAACCTGGCCAAGACCAAGATCGATATGCTCTCCCTGTCCGGCCATAAGCTTCATGCCCCCAAGGGCATCGGCGCCTTGTACGTCCGCCGGGGAACCAAGTTCCAGCCCTTCATGGTCGGCGGACACCAGGAAAAAGGCCGGCGGGGCGGCACGGAAAACGTACCCTACATCATCGCCCTGGGCAAAGCCGCCGAATTGGCCATGGCCCATATGGACGACGAAAACACCCGGGTCCGGACGCTCCGGGACAAGTTGGAAGCCGGACTTCTCCGGACCATTCCCAACGCCATGATCAACGGCGAACGCCTGAACCGCCTGCCCAACACCCTGAACATCAGCTTCGAATACGTCGAGGGCGAGGCCATTTTGATCCACCTGTCCAACCTGGGCATCTGCGCCTCCTCGGGCTCCGCCTGCACCTCCGGGTCCCTGGAACCCTCCCATGTGCTCCGGGCCATGGGCGTCCCCTTCACCGCCGCCCATGGATCGATCCGCTTTTCGTTCAGCATCTACAATACCGAGGCGGAAGTGGATTTCGTTCTGGAAAAAATGCCTCACGTGATCGACAAACTCAGGACCCTTTCCCCCTTCTGGAAAAACGGCCGGCCCACGGAATCGAGCCTTCTGACCGGTACGGCGTCCTGCTCGATCAAGCATTGAGGTTATTCCCCGAAAAACACTCCCCGGCCCCGGAGGCGCTCTCTGCTCCGGGGCCTTGAGTCTACGGAGGGGGGAAATCCATACCATCGGGGATGCCGATCCGCGTTTGACCGTCATGAGCCGACCGCCGGTTGGGGCGGCGTCCATTCAGCCCCAAATGGATCGTTCGCCGCCAACGCCTAGGGATGCGAAGGGATCCCCCCAAGTATTGATTTTACCCTTCAACCCTGTTAGAACCATCCCCAGCTTTGAGCGGCCTCGGCGGGGAGATCGGTCCCCAAAAGGGATCGGTTCCCTTGGAAAGAATCCGGGGACGCCCGCCAGGGTGGATCGTTCGGGCGGATGGAGTTCTCCATGTTTACCGGCATTGTTTTGGGTTTGGGCCGAGTGGACGAAAAAACCCAGACCGGAACCGAATACCGGCTGGGAATTTCGGCCAACTTCGATTGGGGCGACCCCCTGGTGATCGGGGAAAGCATCGCCGTTTCGGGCGTCTGCCTGACGGTGACTCAGACCCGGGACCGGTGGTTCAGCGCCTTTGTTTCCGCCGAAACCCTTGGCCGAACCGTTCTGGGCGGCCTGCGGACCGGTGACCCGGTGAACCTGGAACGGGCTCTCAGGCTTTCCGACCGTTTGGGCGGCCATCTGGTGACCGGCCACGTGGACGGCCTGGGCCGGATTCAATCGGTTCAGACCCGGAACCAATCCCTAGTGGTGACCGTGGGCGTGGAACCGGACGTGGCCCGGCGCCTGATCGAAAAGGGGTCCGTGGCCATGGACGGCGTGAGCCTGACGGTCAACCAGGTTTCCGCCAACGGGTTCAGCGTAAACCTGATCCCCCATACCGCCGACCAAACGACCTTGCGCTTCAAAAAGACCGGGGACTATGTTAACGTCGAAACCGACCTGATCGGCAAGTATGTGGCCCGGTTGTTGGGCCAGGGGCCGGAAGGGTCCAAAATCGACCGGGGGTTCCTGGCCGAACATGGTTTTTTATAAAAAGGAGCGGTGAAAGCTCATGTCCTTTTGCACCGTTGAAGAAGCCATCCAGGAATTCCGCGACGGGCGGATGATTATTCTGGTGGACGACGAAGACCGGGAAAACGAAGGCGACTTGGCCATGGCCGCTGAAAAGGTGACGCCGGAAGCCATCAACTTCATGGCCCGGTACGGCCGGGGCCTGGTCTGCCTGCCCATGGCCCCGCATCTGATCGAACGCATCGGCCTCAGGCCCATGGTGGGCGACAACACATCGCCCTATAAAACCGCCTTCACCATTTCCATCGAAGCCCGGCGGGGCGTGACCACGGGGATATCGGCCCACGACCGGGCCACGACCGTCCTGACCGCGGTGGACGACGACGCCAAACCGGCCGACCTGGTTCAACCCGGCCATGTGTTCCCTCTAAGGGCTCGGAGCGGCGGCGTGCTGGTCCGGACCGGCCAGACCGAAGGTTCGGTGGACCTGGCCCGGCTGGCCGGTTTGAAACCGGCGGCGGTGATCTGCGAGATCATGAAGGACGACGGCACCATGGCCCGCCGGCCGGACCTCGAAATCTTCGCTCAGGAACATGGCCTGAAAATGGCCACCATCGCCGATCTGATCGCGTACCGCATGCGGACCGAACGGCTGGTCCGGCGGCGGGCCGAAGCCAAAATGCCGACCTACAGCGGCGAATTCACCGCGTTTGCCTATACCAACAGCGTGGACCAGCACGAACACATCGCTCTGGTCAAGGGCGACGTGTCCAAAGGGGAACCGGTGCTGGTCCGGGTCCATTCCGAATGCCTGACCGGCGACGCCCTGGGGTCCCTCCGGTGCGACTGTGG
>JAGVGV010000071.1 GCA_020056895.1 Deltaproteobacteria bacterium | reverse complement strand
GCGGGCATGACGCCGAAGACTTCCGAGGCGGTCCGGGTATGAACGTCTTCGCGGTTCCGGAAGGCCTCGATCAGTCCGGGGTCTCCGGAACAATGGGCCAGAACCCGCAGTTCCACTTGGGAATAGTCGGCCGATAAAATCCGGTGGCCCGGCGCGGCAATGAAAGCCTGGCGGATGCGGCGGCCTTCCGGAGTCCGGATCGGAATATTCTGCAGGTTCGGATCGGAACTGGAAAGCCGCCCCGTGGCCGTCACCGCCTGATTGAACGACGTATGCACCCGCCCCGTTTCCGGATGGACCAGCCCGGTCAGGGCTTCCACGTACGTGGACCGCAGCTTGGTCAGGGTCCGGTAGTTCAACACCTCAGCCGGCAGGGGGTGGAGCGCGGCCAGGTCGGTCAGCACTTCGACATCGGTGGAATACCCGCTTTTCTTTTTGGTCTTTTTGCCCTGGGGCAGCCCCAGACCTTCAAAAAGCACCTCACCCAGTTGTTTGGGCGAATTGAGGTTGAATTGCCGGCCGGCCAAGCCGAAGATGCGGTCCTGGGCCTGGTCCATCAAAAATTGGAAGTCCTTGGATAATTCCGCCAGAAGCCCCAGATCGAGGCCGACTCCTGCATATTCCATGTCCACCAAAACGTCCACCAGGGGCATTTCCACGTCTTCGTACAGGCGAAGCAGCCCGGTCTCTTCCAGCCGGGGTTTCAGTTCGTCCACCAGCCTCAAGGCCACGTCCGCGTCCTCGCAGGCGTATTCCCGGGCCGCTTCGGGTGAAACCGTTTCGAACCCGGCGTTTTTGTGGCCCACCACGTCCTGGTATAAAATAGTGGGGTGGCCCAGGTGTTTACGGCTCAGGTCATCCAGATTGTGGCCCACGGCGCCGGGGTCCAGTAAGTACGAAACCAGCATGGAATCATCGGCGATGGGGTTCAGATGGATTCCCTGGCGGCGGAGGACCAGGGCGTCGTACTTTAGATTCTGCCCGATCTTGGGGAGGCGGGGGTCTTCCAACCACCCCTTTAGTCGTTCGCGGACCAGAGGCCATTCAAGCTGCCGGGCGCCCAGGGTCTGGTGGCCCACAGGCACGTAATAGGCTCGTCCTGGTCGGGCGCAAAAGGAAAGGCCCACCACATCGGCCCTTAGGGGGTCGATGGACGTGGTTTCCAGGTCCACGCTCAGGCGGCGGGCCTGGGCAAGCTCGGCGATCAGGCCGTCCAGTTCGGATTCGGTGGTCACCAAATGGTAATCGTCGTACGAAATCCGGGTCAAGGGTTTGATATCGGAAGCGAATTTCGTGAATTCCAGGTCCCGGTAAAGGTCCGCCAGCTCTTCGGTCCGCCCTGGCCCCACTTTGAGGTCCTCGATGGTCAGCCCCAATTCGGCGTCGGCCTTCAGGCGGGCCAGGTCCCGGGACAAAAAGGCCGAAGCCTTGTGTTCGGCCAGCCGGGCCCGGAGTTTTTCCGATGCCACCTGGTCGAGCCGGTCGTACAGGGTTTCCAGGTTCCCGAATTCCTGGATCAGCTTGGCCGCCGTTTTTTCGCCTACTCCGGGTACGCCCGGGATGTTGTCCGTGGAATCGCCCATCAACCCTTGGGCTTGCAAAAAACCGTCCGGCGACAGGCTCAGTTTTTCCATCAGTCCGGCTGTGTTCAGAACCGATTCCCTTTTGGGATTGGGGTCGTACATGGTCACGCGGTCCGAGAGTAATTGGAAAAAATCCTTGTCCCCGGAAACGATCACCACGTCGAACCCTTGCTCCAGGGCTTTCCGGGTGAGCGTGGCCACGATGTCGTCCGCTTCCAGGCCCGGGGTTTCGATCCCCGCCAAGCCCATGGCCGCCACGATCCGCCGGATGGGGTCCTGCTGATCGATCAGCTCCTGGGGCATGGGGGGGCGGTTGGCCTTGTATTCCGGGTACATTCCGGCGCGGAACGAAGGGCCTTTGGCGTCGTACACCACGGCCAGGTGGGTGGGTTTTTGCTCCTTGAGCAATTTGTTCAGGGTGGCCACGAAGCCGAACACGGCATTGGTGGGCCGTCCATCCCGGGTGGACAGATTCCGGATGGCGTGGAAACTCCGATGAATGAACGTGCTGGCGTCCACCAGATGGACGGTGGGGGGCATATATACCTCCGGGCCGGGTTGTTCGCCGGCGGGTCGGTTGCTTGGGATGATCGGACCGGGCGGCGGGACGAATCCAAGGGCGCCGGGCCGGATCACCGTTTCCGGCCGGGTTCGGGTGATTCTTCCAGGAGCATCCGCTGGACATTGGCCAGTATCCGGGCTTCGTCCGGCGGTTTGAGCAGGTACGCGGCCACGCCCAGTTTTTTGGCGGTGAGCACCTGATCCCGTCGGGAAGACGACGTGAGCATCACGAAGCAGGCTTCGGGATGGAACCGGCGAATGGCCTGGATGGCTTCCAGACCGCTCATTTTGGGCATGATAAGGTCCATGAAGGTCAGGTGGGGTTCGAAGGCCTGGTGCTTGACCACGGCTTGGCGGCCGTCTTCGGCCTCTTCGACCTGGGCGCCCATTTTTTTGAGCACCCGGCTGATGTACGCCCGGACCACGCCGGAATCATCGACGACCAGGATTTTCCGGCCCGACAGGAGGGGTTTGGCCACTTCCCGGAAGGTCACCTTCAACCTAAGGCTGTCGAAGGCCTGGCGGATGGTTAGATGATAGGCTTCCGTGAACGCGGCGGGGTCCACCTGAGGGTGGACCCGCTTGAGGTACGCCCGGCGGGGGGTACCGAATCGAAGGGTCAGCGGTTTGGTATCGAAGATGGCCACGGCCAAGCCCAGGGCGGTATTTAGGTATTCATGGAGAAGGTCCAGGGCGGTTTCATTGATGGCTTCCACCGGGCCGGCGTCCAGTTTGGCGGCCATGGCCGCCGCCGCGGCCAGAGTTCCCGGGCCGTCCAGAATTTCGATGGAAAAGGTTCCCGCGGCCGCCGTGGCCGTGGATTGATAGTCCATGTCCAGACCCGCCACTACCCAAGAATCGGCGGCCGGAGAATCCACCACTGAACCGCCGATGGCTGGGATGCCGGTCATGTCGCCGTTGCAACGGGTCAGGCTGTCCACCAGCACGTCCACGTATTCCCGATACACGGTCGTCCTTCCTTTTTCCGCTAAGGGACCACCGGACCCCAACACGGCGGAAAGCGCCGGGGAAAGGCCCAAAAAAGTCCACTTTACCGTCTTACGGCCGGCGGGTCAAACGGGGAAATGGGAAAAAGGGAAAACGGGAACCAAAGACCGGATGGGGCCGGGGGGACGGGGCCCAGGTTTGGGGAAAGCGGGTGTTGGGCGAAACGAACGGGGAAGGCCGGTGATCGTTCGGACCGCCGGGGCTGACGGTTACGAACGCGGGCCGGCCTCCATCCCTACCCGGCGAACAGGGCCGTGCTCAGATACCGCTCTCCGGTGCTGGGCAGGATCACCACGATGGTTTGGCCTCTGGTTTCGGGCCGGCGGGCCACCTGGAGGGCCGCGAAAACGGCCGCGCCCGATGAGATGCCGGCCAGAATCCCTTCGCGCTTGGCCAGATCCCGGGCGGTATCGATGGCCTGATCGCCCGTGACCTGGATGATTTCGTCAATGATCCCCACATTCAATACGCCGGGGACGAACCCCGCGCCGATACCCTGGATGGGATGCGGTCCGGGGGCTCCCCCCGACAGAACGGGCGACGCGGCCGGTTCCACCGCCACCGCTTTAAACGAAGGCCGCCGGGCCTTGAGCACTTCCGATACTCCGGTGATGGTCCCGCCCGTCCCCACCCCGGCCACCAAAAAGTCCACCTCGCCCCCGGTATCCCGCCAGATCTCCTCGGCCGTGGTCCGCCGGTGGATTTCCGGATTGGCCGGATTTTCAAATTGGTTAGGCAGGAAGACGTTGGGGTTTTGGGCCCGTATCTCCTTGGCCTTGGCGATGGCCCCTTTCATCCCCAGAGGTCCCGGGGTCAGCTCGAGCCGGGCGCCCAGGTGCGTCAGCAGCTTTCGCCGTTCCACGCTCATGGTTTCAGGCATGGTCAGGATCAGCGGCAGGTTCCGGACGGCGCAGGCGAACGCCAAGCCGATTCCCGTGTTGCCGCTGGTGGGTTCCACCACCACCGTGTCCGGGCCGATTTTGCCTTGAGCTTCCGCCGCTTCGATCATGGCCACGGCGATCCGGTCCTTCACGCTGCCCAAAGGGTTCTGGAATTCCAGCTTGGCCAATATCCGGGCGTCCAGTTCGGCGCCCAAACGGTTCAGGCGGACCAGAGGCGTTTGGCCGACCACCTTCGTGATGTCATCGTGAATGGGGTTCATGGTTTCCTCCCGTGGTCCTCGTCAACGGGCGCCCGGGCCTCCCGCTGGAAATTGGGGTGAACGATAAGAACAAGATAGGGCCGGCCGGCCGTTTTATCCAGAGGCGAGGGGGTATTTCCCGGGCCAAAATCAGCCCCGGACCGCCCGGACGCCGAACAGGCAGGTTTTATCCGCCGGAGCCGTGAACCCCAGTTCGGTATCGATCATCCAGGCCGCCAAGGCGCTCCGGGTATCCGCGGACCACAACGGAGCCGGCGGGCCGCCGAAGCCATCCGGAACGCAGGGCGAACCCGACGGATCGGGGGGACCCAGAAGCGAAAGCAGTTCGGGCACGGTGGGCCGCCGCCAGTCCGAATACCCGCCATGGGCTTGGTCCGCCAGGTTTCGGACATAATCCCCGGCTTCGTCCCAGGAAACGCCGTATCCCGGACCGGCCAGGTCCCAAAACAGTCCGGTAGTTGAATCCTTCGCCGCCGCGGCCGAGACCGGTTCCAAGCGGGGGGAGGAATAGGACCGGGGTCGGTTCAACGCATCCAGCCCGAACACGGAGGGCGCCTGATCCGGAGTGACCTTCCTGGCGTGGGCGCGAAGAGGAGGGCGGGGGGCGGGTGAAGGATCATCTCCGCCGAAAAGGAGGCCGCATTCGGGCCGGCCCGATCGGGCCCATTGGGCTTCCACATCCCCCAGGGCCTGGGCCATGGCCGAAGCGGACGGAAACCGGCCGGAGGGGGAGGGATGGAGGGCTTTATCAAAAAAGCCGGCCAGGGCCTGGTTGGCTACGGCCGGCCAGCCGGGAACGGGCTCGATTCCCCGAATGGGCAGGCGTCCCGTCAACAGGCGGTGAACCAGGATGCCCGCGGAATACAGATCGGATTCCGGGCCGGCGTCGTCGGGCGTTCGTTCCTGTTCGGGCGCGGCATAGTACGGCGACCCCACCCGGAGCCGGGCCTGCTTCCAGGGCGCTTCCCCCCGCAGCCGGGACAGGCCGAAGTCCGCGATCCGGATATCGTCCTCATCCGACAACAACAGATTGAAGGGTTTGATATCCCGGTGCACCAGACCGGCCTGGTGGAGCCTTTCCAAACCGGACAGAGTTTGCCGGACATACCGGAAGGTCCTTTGGGGCGGAGGAACGCGGGCGGCCGCATCCAGATCCCGGCCTTCTCCGATCAACACGCCCAGATTGCGGCAATAATAATCCATGACGAAAAAGGGATGAAGGGGGTCGTCTACGAAGTCGTATACCGCGGTCAGGAAGGGATGCCGAAGCCGGCCCATGATCCTGGCTTCCCGGATGAACCGGTTCCGGACGTTTGCCGGTCCCCAAAGGGCCGTCAGTTCGGGCCGGGGGTCCAGCCTTTTCAGCGCCAACACGCGGCCCAGGGCGGGCAGCCGGACCTTGTACACGGCGCCCATCCCGCCCCGGCCCAACAGCCCCAAAATTTCGTACCGGCCGATCCGGCGCATGGGATCGGGGTTACCAGAGACGGCGGGCGTGGGCTTCGGGCCAGCCCCGATCGATGATTTTTTTAGCCGTAACCGATACGTCGTAGGGCACGTGGCGGACTTCGAGCACCCGCGAGTCTCCATCCCAGATTACGTATTTGGCGTTGTTGTTGCCGTCCCGAGGCTGGCCCACGCTGCCCACGTTCACCAAATGGGCCTGGCCGGCGGGCAATTGGACGAACCCTTCCTCCAGGGGATGCAGCACCACTTCACCGTCTTCCAGGGTGAACCGCTGGAGCAGGTGGGTATGGCCGATGAAACAGAGGGCCGGATTCATCTGCCCCAATACGATCCCCAGTTCCAGGTCGCTCAGCTCGATCACGTAGGTCAGCACTTGGTCGGGCGGGCAGCCATGCACCAGGCGGAACCCGTCCATCTCCAGAAAATGGGGCAGGTTCTGGCAATATTCCATGGATTCGGGGGAAAGGTTACGTTTCGTCAGCACCAGGGAAACCTGAGCCAGGGTGTTGAACCATTCGAAATATTCGGGCGACGTGAAGGAGATTTCGTGATTGCCCATGACCGATGGGATCTCCCGTTCCCGAATCAGCCGGACCACTTCTTCGGGGTCCGGACCGTATCCCACGTTGTCGCCCAGACAGACGGTTCGGTCCACGCCCCGGCGGTCAATGTCCGCCAGGACTTCACTAAGTGCTTCCAGGTTGCCGTGGATGTCGGAGATGATGGCCGTTTTCAAGTCGATTCCTCGTTCGTTAGAGGGTGCAAGGTAACCCGGAATGCCGGTCAACTCAAGGGCAGCATGTAATCCGCCAGGCGGCTGGATGTTTTCCTGAGCGCCAGGCTTAAAAGGCGGGCCAACCCCATCAGGATTTTAACTCCCACCCGGGGATGGTCGGTCACGATGGTCTGGAAGGACTGCCGGGAAAGGGTCACCAGGGTGGCGTCCGTCCGGGCGCGGATGGTGGCCGACCGGGGGAAGTTGTCCAGGATGGCCATTTCGCCGATGGACCGTCCTTCCCTGAGGGTGGAAAGGACCACGTGGTGGCCGGATTCCGAGGTCTTGAGAACGTCCAGAGTGCCTTCCGACAGGAAGCAGACGTAATCCCCCCGGTCCCCTTCCTTGAAGATGATCGTGCCCGCCTGAACGTTGACCGTGTTCATATACTGGACCGCGATGCGAAGTTCCTGGGGGTCCAGGCTGTCGAAAATCCGCATGTGGATCAGGAGATCGATAATGGCTTCCTGAGTCTTGGTGCCGGCGATGCCCAATGACGGGTCCCCCTTTGGCGATGGCGAGCGGCTATTACCTTCATGATACCGAACCCGGCCCCGGGATTCAACATATCAAGTGGGCAGATCGTAACCGTACGGTTACGGGTGGGGCCGGACCCAAGCGTCCAGGCTTCGCCCGGCGCTTTCGCTTTTGGGAGAAGCCGGCGGCGATCAGCCATCAGCCATCAGCCGTTAGCTTGAATGGAAAAAATGCGTATTCGTTTGAAATTCCGATAAAAACGAATTCGTACCGCGCAAACTGGCCGCTGACAGCCAAAAGTTGCGGCCCACCGGAGCCTCAAGCGGCGCCCATACCCGAATGATGCCATCCGAGACGGAAGGGATACGGCCGATCGGGCGGGTGGACCCCTTCAGATTGATTCGACCGCCGGGACGGTCTCTGGAACAAGACCGGAAAAAACCTTTGGGCATCCGCCCAAAGGCATGATACACACGGCGGTCATGGATCGACGTTTGTTTATCACCCTGTACCTGACGATGATGGCCACCAGCCTGGGGGCGAGCATCGTTTTGCCTTTGCTGCCCGTATACGCCGCCGAGATGGGCGCCACCGGGTTCGAACTGGGGCTTATTTTTTCGGGGTTTGCCCTGTCCCGGGCCATCGTGCTGCCCGTGGTGGGCAGCCTGGCCGATACCTGGGGCCGCCGTAAGTTTATGATCTGGGGCCTTTTTTTGTTCATGGTGCTGTCTATAGGATACGATCTGGTCCGGAACGTGATGGAGCTGATTCTGTGCCGGGTTCTTCAGGGCGCGGCGGCGGCCATGGTCATCCCGGTGGCTCGGGCGTACGTGGGGGAAATGACCCCGGTAGGGCAGGAAGGCCGGATGATGGGCCATTTCAACATGGCCTTTTTCGGCGGGTTGGCCCTGGGCCCCTGGCTGGGCGGCTTCCTGAAGGATATTTGGGGGATTTCCAGCGCTTTTTACGCCATGGGGCTCCTGACCTTTTTCGGTCTGGCGTTGAGCCTCTGGACCCTGCCCCGGACCAGCCGGGACCTTGGCGCGCCGCTCCCGGCCCGGACTTCGTACCTGAAGCTCCTGAAGCACCCCATGATTCTGGCCGTGTTCGTTTTCCGGGCCGGATCCATTTTGGGGTTGGGGATGAATTGGGCTTTCCAGCCGTTGTACGGGCACGACGTGCTCCACCTGTCCTCCAGCCGGATCGGCCTATTGTTGTCCGTCATCGTGGTCATGACCACGGCGCTTCAACCCGTATTCGGCCCCTTGGCCGACCGGGTGAGCCGGACCGGAATGCTGGCCTTGGGCGGCGCCCTGGCCTCGCTGGGGTTGATGGCGGTCCCGTTTTTTAAAGACTTTTATTCGTTATTGGGCATCAATCTGTTGATCGGCGTGGCTTCGGCTTTGTACATGCCTCCCTTGATGGCGGTCACGGTGGACCTGGGCCGGGAGACCGGCGAAATGAACCGGGTGATGAGCCTTTTGGAACTGGCCTTCAGCGTGGGCATGGTGGGCGGTCCGCTTTTGGCTGGCGTGGTGAAGGAAACGTTCGGGCTGGCCGCCGTTTTTCACTGGGGCGGGATCATGGGCATCGTGGCTTCCGGCGTATACCTGGTGATGATGGCCCGGACCAAACCCCGCTTGGCGGGTTGATACCCGATAGCCATCGGGCCGCGACCGGCTTAAAAACGAAGCGCGGACGGGGGAGGCCCGTCCGCGTGGGGAAGTGGATCAGGTTCAGATGGGGTTTAGTTCACGTTGGGCCGAGGATTGTTGTTGAAACCGGGCCGCCAATCGGGGTTGGCCTTGCGGAATTCCAGCTCGGAAGCCAACCGTTTCTGGGAAAGTTCCCCCGTCAGTTTGTGAAGGTCCGCCTGAAGGGCCTTGGCCTTGGCTTCGTCCACCGTCGGAGCGCTTAGCACCGCGTTCATTTCAATCCGCTTCTTGGCGATGTCCGCCCGGATCGCGGCGGTTTCCTGGGTGAACTTGGCATCCAGTTCGGTATTCCACCGCTGGCCGCCGCCCATCATGGCCCCCCGGCCCATCATTTGCCCGCCGTTCATGTGCCCGCGGCTCATCATCCGCCCGCCGTTCGTCATGTTTCCACGGCCCGCTCCGTAACCGTATTCGCCGGGACCGAACCCTTGGGCATAAGCCGCGCTCACGGTCAACACCAGGGCCAGAGTCAGGATCAAACCGATCAAGGTTTTTTTCGTCATGTTCGTTTCCTCCTTCAGGAATCGTTG